>CAYPYY010000026.1:19266-28438 GCA_964414995.1 uncultured Gemmatimonas sp. | reverse complement strand
GAGAGCACCCAGGCATTGAACGGCGAGAGCGCCGGCCCCGAGTGCCGCGCGAGGTACCGTGCCTCTGCGACAAGTGCCCGGTCGCCGACGAGCGCGCCGCCGAGCGTGCGTCCCTGCCCGTCAATGAACTTCGTGGCGGAGTGCACGACGAGCGACGCGCCCAGTTCTAGCGGACGCTGGATCACCGGCGTGCAGAAGCAGTTGTCCACGACCAACGGAATGCCGCGGCTGCGCGCCAGCGCACCGAGGCGCGTGAGATCCACCAGCGCGAGCCCGGGATTCGACGGCGTCTCCACGAAGATCAGGCGTGTAGCCGGCGTGATGGCAGACGCCCACGCCGCGGGATCATCGCCGTCCACGTACGTGTGCGTCACGCCCCAACGGGGAAACACCTTGGTCAGGAGTTGGTGCGTGGAGCCAAACAGCGCGCGCCCCGCGACGATGTGGTCACCGCTCTTCACGAGCGACGCAATCGCGACGAAGACTGCCGCCATTCCGGACGCAGTCGCGATCCCATCCTCCGCGCCCTCGAGCAGACAGAGCTTGCGCACGAACTCGTCGGTGTTGGGATTCGAGTAACGCGAGTACACCGCGCCCTCGACCTCCTCGGCAAACAGCGCGCGCGCCTGCTCGGCATCGTCAAAGACGAAACTCGACGTGAGATATAGCGGAACGGAGTGTTCGCGCGCGGCTGAGGTCGGATACTGCGCACGGATGGCCAGCGTTTCGGGGTGTGTCATTCGGGCTCCACGTGCCGGAGGATGTCAGCGAGCAGGGCGGAGGCGGTAGCCGCGCCACCGGCGCCGCGGCCGGCGACCGTCAGCGTGCCGGCACTCTCGCTGTCGAGCTGGATGAGGTTGACTTCGTCGCGCGCCAGCGCGAACGGATGGGACGCGGGCACGACGCGTGGCGCCACCGAGGCGTAGATGCCACCGCCGACCTGCGTGGCGGTGGCCACCAACCGCAGCGCCCGCCCGCGGCGCGCCGCTCGCCGAACGTCCGCGGTGAGTTCGGGGCCAATGCCGCGGGTGCGCACCGTCAGCACGGACGGGTCAACGCCGAACCCGAGCCAGGCCAAAACCGCAATCTTGTCGGCCGCGTCAGTCCCGTTTAGGTCACGGCTTGGATCGCGCTCGGCGAATCCGGCGCGCTGCGCCAACGCGAGGGCATCGGCAAACGAGACGCCCCGCTCCACGCGCGAGAGGATGAAGTTGGTTGTGCCGTTGAGCACGCCGCGGATGCGCTGCAGCCCGTGCCCGCCGAGTGATTCGCGCAGCACCCGCACGATCGGCACACCGCCGCCGACCGCCGCCTCGAAGTCGAGCGTCGCCCCCGCGTCGCGGTGCGCGCGCGCGAGTGCGGCCAGCGCGGGCCCTTCCACACGCAGCAGGGCCTTGTTGGCGGTGACGACACGTCGGCCGCGCCGGAGTGACTCGCGCGCGATGCGCGCCGCGTCGTCTGTTCCGCCAATCGCCTCGACGACGACGTCGGCGCGCGTCGCGAGGAACTCGTCGAGGTCAGACGTCAGGGAGTCGCGAGGCACGGCGCCGGAGCGCGGACGCGTCACGTCACGCACGAGCACACGGGCGATTTCGTACCGCACGCCGCGGCGCCGCGCGAGGCCGGGTCCGTGACGTTCTATGAGATCGAGCAGCGAGCCGCCGACGGTCCCGCAGCCCGCCACGGCGAGTCGAATGGTCGTCGTCACGCGGCCTCCTCGTTCTGGCGCGACTCACCACGCGCCGGTGCCAGCACGTCGCGGAGGATCGCGCTCACCTGCTCGTGCTCAAGCAGGAACGCGTCGTGTCCGTGGGTCGAGACGATCTCGCGATACACTCCCCCCGCCGCGGCTACCCACGCAGCCACCTCGCGCGCGGGGCAGAACAGGTCTCCTGGGATCGCGATGCCGGTGAACGCCGTTCCACTGCGTCGCAGGCGCTCCGCGAGCCCGCCGCGCCCGGCGGCGAGATCGTGCGTGTCCATCGCGTCAATCAGCGTGCGATACGTCGCTGCATCGAACCGACGCTCGAGTCGTTCACCGTGCGCCAACAACCATTCGTGTACCGCAAAGCCGCCCTGCGCACCGGCGCGTCGTCCGAAGCGCTCGCCGTGCGACTCCGCAGAGCGATAACTCATCATCGCGATCTCTCGTGCCAGCCGCAGTCCATCGTCGCCGGCGGTCTCAAGCGCACGCCGCTGCAGGTGCGACCACGCAATAGCCTGCGCGCCGAGCGACGCGCCGGCCGCAAACACCGCGGCGCGCTCCACGCGCCCGGGGAAGCTCGCCGCGAGTTCGAGCGCGACCATCCCGCCGAGCGAGCCGCCTGTCACGAGGGCTACCTGTTCAATGCCGAGCCCGTCGAGGAGGAGGGCCACCGCGCGAGCCTGGTCGCGCACCGTGATGCGCGGAAACGGCTCCGAGCCGGCCAAAGCCGGCCCGGTGGACCCGTAGCAGCTGCCCAAGAGATTCGGCGCGAGCACCGCCCAGCGCGCGGTGTCGAGCGCGCGCTGCGGCCCGATCACGTCGCGCCACCAGTCGCCCGCCGCGTCGGCCGATCCCGTGAGCGCGTGCAGGACGAGCACGACGTTGTCGCGGGCCGGCGTCAGCGCGCCATCGAGATGGTACGCCATTCGCGCGTGCCGAAGTGCCGCGCCGCCGTCGAGCGGCAGTGCGGGAATCGCGTGGGTGTGCAGCGCGCGGCGCGGCGTGCTCGAAGCGGATGGACTGGCGGGCATTCGACGGTCTCCAGACGGCAAAGGTTGCCGCGGAAACGCGAAGGCCCTCTCCGGGGAGAGGGCCGCTTCGGAAGGCCTGGCGCTGCGTGGAAAGCAAAATGTCCACGGCAACGCCGCGGACACATCGCGTTTTAGCTCATTCTTTTACGTGGCGGCAATCGCGGCAAATGACCACGGGCTTCAATTGTGCTACAACGTGAACGTATTGCGGCTGCCGCGAGCGGTCAAGCCGGCCGCGCGTAGATCTTCGTGACGGCCTGCTCAAACGTCTCGCGGTGCCCGGACTCGATGATTCGCCTCGTCGTCTCGAACCCCGCCGTGTCGAGTCGTTCCGCGGCGCGCATCACCGTCTGCACATCAAAGACCTGCCCCTCCAGCGCACACAGATACTCCTCGACGGCGGTCAGGTAGCCCATCATCCCGCCCAGCTCGGTGGGTGCATACACCTTGTGCGCGTCGCGGAGCACGCCGACGCTTTCCGGCTCGGGCATCACGAGGTTCTCGCTGCCGCAGACAACCTTGAGCTGCGAATTCGCGGCGCAGGTCGCCACCGAGACGCGGTCCAGCGTGCCGCCCGCGGCATTCACCACCAGCGCATCCATCGGCTGCGCGAGGAACGCAGCCTTGTGTTCCGCGCCCCACGTCCGAATGCCCATCGCCTCCAACTCGCTCCGTCGCTCCTCACGCGCCTCGCAGGCCAACAGCGTCACGCCCGGATGCGAGCGCAGCCGACGGATGATGTGCATTCCGATGTTGCCGCAACCGATCAGCGCGATCGTGGCGCGCTCCAGCGGCAGCCCGAAGGCGCGCAGCATCCCGCGCAGCGTCTGATAGTTACCCTCGCCCGTGGGACCCGAGGTGTCGGCGACCACGCTGCCCTGGAATCGCGCGTGCAGGAATTCCAGCGATCCCACGCCGGACCCGTGCATCCGCCCGTGCCCCAAGTCCTGGCCGGTCGTGATGTGGATGCCATCGCTCTGCTCGCAGTGGTTCAGGCACTCCGCGGACCACGTCAGCAACTCGGCGTCGCGCGGATTTCCCACGCGTGACTCGTCCGTCGGGTGCAACACACACTTCCCGCCCACGATGCGTGTGATGTCCCGCAACGCGAGCGGCCCGCCCACGCCGATCACCCGCGACCAATGGACCTTCTCCTCCATCCCCATCGCCAGTGCGATGGCCTCACGGTCCGACGTGAACCCGGGAGACGTGGTACGCGCCAACGGCGCGATCCGGAACCCGCCGAGCGAAAGCTTGCCCGAGCCCGGCGCCGCGTGCGTCGCGATGGACAAAGTCCAAGGCTCCGTCGGATGCTGGTAGCGATAGACCCACACCTGCGGGTTACGCGTCTCGCGCAGTTCGGGCACGAGCGCGGCGCAGTCGGGCGGGGCGAGGACGGTTCTGAGCACGCCGAAAGGTAGTGAGGGTGTGACCTCGGTGTTGCACGCAGCGGCGTTTCGCGGGTCTGTGGCCGCTCGTCATATTTCGATATGTCGTCTAACGCATTGAGAGCGCGCGCCGCTGGCGCTGCCGCACTGCTCGTCGCCGCTGTTACGACGGCGACGCACGCCCAAGAGGGCGACGCCCGCGCCCCGCTCGACACCGCCTGGGCCTCCATCGCGCGCACGTACTATGACACCGTGCTCGTGAACGGCCGCTGGAAGACGACCTTTGACTCGCTGCGGCACTCCCTGGGCGCTACGCCGTCCCGAGAGGCCGTACGCGGCGCCATCCGCACACTCATTGCCGTGCCGGGCCAGTCCCACTTTGCGCTGATTCCGTCGGAGGCGTTTCCGTCGTCGAACGCGGGCGGAAGCGGGAGCGGCACTCCGGGCACGGCAGGTCTCGACGTCCGAATGCTCGCCGACACCCTCGCCGTGTGGCGCGTCGCACCCGCGGGCGCCGCTACGGAGGCCGGCATCCGACCCGGCGACGTCGTGACGATGCTCGGGCCCGACACCATCGCAACGGTCGCCGCCCGGCTCGCCGCGGCGTTCCCCAACGATCCGCGGCACGCCCGGATGCTCGTGAACAGCTTTGCGATGGGCCGCCTGCGTCAGTCCGTCGGCGACACCATTCGCATCACGGTGCGAAACGCCGCCGGCGAAATGCTCGTACGGTCCCTCGTGCACCGCCCGGTGGATGGCCAGATCACCCGCTACGGCAACCTGCCGCCGCTCGTGATGCGCGTCGTGACGGACACCGTCACGGTCGGACGCGGTCGTCGCGCCGTGCGCGTCCCCGTGTTGCACTTCTCCGCCTTCTTTCCGGTCGTGATGCAGGAAGTGGACCGCTTCCTCTTCGGCGCGCGGCAGGCACCGGCGGTCATCATTGACTTGCGCGGCAATCCCGGCGGCGTGATTGGAATGATCGGCGGCATCGCCGGCCATTTCACCGACACCATCACCAGCCTCGGCACGATGTACGGTCGCGGCTCGACGATGTACCTGCGGACGAATCCGCGCCTCGCCGATGCGAGCGGCACGCGCCAGCCGGTCATCAGCGCCCCGGTGGCCATCCTCGTGGACGGGATGAGCGCGTCCTCGTCGGAGTTCTTCGCGGCTGGCCTGCAGGGCATCGGACGCGCACGCGTCTTCGGCGACCAGACCTCCGGCCAGGCCCTGCCGGCCGCGATGGTACGCCTGCCAGGCGGCGACGTCCTGATGCACCCGATCGCCGACCACAAGGACGCGAACGGGCGTCAGGTCGAGGGGGTAGGAGTCACGCCCGACACCCCCGCCCCGCTGACGCTCGCCGCGCTCCGCGCCGGTCGCGACCCCGCCCTTGATGCCGCTCGAGAGTGGCTCGCCCGCACGCTTGCGCGCTGACAGATTTCACCCAACCCCGCACCCGAGGCACCCGATGCGCCGCCGTCGCAGTCTTCCGCTCCTTGCTCTCACGCTCCTCGCCGCCGCTGCTCCCGCGCTCCGGGCGCAAGCGCCGACGGAGATCCTCGCTCGCTACACGCGCACCATTGACCCGCAGGGCAAGATCCCTGCGCTCGCCGGGATGCGCTCGGTCGTCACGATGGAGATGCCGGCGCAGGGGATGCGCGCCGAGATCACGGCGGCGCAGTCCCGCCCGAACCTGATGACGATGACCATCGACATCCCCGGCCTCGGCCAGATGCGCCAGGGCTATGATGGCACCACCGCGTGGTCCAGCGACCCTATGCAGGGCCCCCGCATCCTCGCGGGCGCCGAGGCCTCGGCGATGTCCGACGTCGCCAACCTGAGCGCGATGGCGCGCCTGCCCGAGATGTTCAGCGCGATGGAGCCCGCCGGCGAGGTGGACGTCGACGGCAGCAAGGCGAGCTGCATCAAGCTCACCTGGAAGTCGGGGCGCGTCACGACCGAGTGCTTCTCGCAGACCACCGGCCTGCTCGTCGAGTCGCGTGCCAAGCAAATGACGCAGATGGGCGAGATCGAGTCCGTTTCGCGTCTGTCGGACTACCGCGACGTCGCCGGGATTATGGTCCCGCACAAGACCGTCCAGAGCGCGATGGGAATGCAGCAGATCATCACGACGCAGTCGGTCACCTTCGGCCCCGTGGACGCCAAGCTCTTTGAGCTCCCGCCCGAGGTGCGCGCGCTGCGCCCGTAAGGCGGCACCGTGAGGGTGCCGCGCCCGCTGCGCTGGCTGCTGGCCCTCGCCGGGCTCGCACTGGCCGCCGTGCACGGCACCATACTCTGGCTGCTCCGCGACCCCACGCCGCACTTCGATGCGCGGCGTGGGGTTCTCGCATCCGTAGAGGCCGACTCCGCCCGCCTCGACGGCGCCACGAGCGAGCAGGATGTGCGAATCACCGGCAGCAGCGGCCTGCACGTCACGCTCGCGATCAGACGACCCGCCGCGGCCGAGCCAGCCCCGATCCGGCGACCGCTGTTTGTCGTGCTTGGGGGACACGAGCGTGGGAAGGGTGCCGGCGCGCTCATTGGCGATACACGCGGCGCCATCTTCGCGTCGCTCGAGTATCCGTTCGACGGGAATCATCGGGCACGCGGCCCACGCGAGGTCCTGGCGCAGATTCCCGCCATTCGCCGCGCGATCTACGACACGCCGCCCTCGGTAGCCTTGGCGCTCGACTACCTTCTGAGTCGCCCCGACGTAGATCCCGCGCGCATTGAACTCATCGGTGCGAGCTTCGGCACGCCCTTCGCGACCATCGCCGCGGCACGCGACGAGCGAATCACGCGGCTGTGGCTGGCGCACGGCGGTGGCGACCTCTACCGCCTGATCAACCGCGGCCTCGAGCGTGACGTGCCGGCTGCGTGGCTGCGCGCGCCGCTCGCGCACACCGCAAACTTGCTCGTCTCCGGTCCGCGATTCACGCCGGAACGATGGATCGCCGCCGTCGCCCCGCGCCCGGTGGTGATGCTCAACGCCGAGGACGACGAGAAGATCCCGCGGGAGTCGGTCGAGCTACTTTATGCAGCGGCCGGCCAACCCAAGGAACTCGTGTGGCTGCCCGGCCGACATATGCAGGGCTCGCGACCGGAGGTCATCCAATCGCTCGTCGCGGCAGTGCTCGCGCGGGCCGATTTGACGCCAGCCCCCTCCGCCCCTCGCTAGGCAGCGGAGGGAGGTGGCCTAGCCGATCAATAGAAGCGCCACGACGCCTTGTAGTCGCGCGTGAGCGGCAGATTCAGCAGCCGCGCCCGGACCAGTTCCACCGGCATCCGCCCGCCCTCCAGGATGGCATCGTGGAATTCCTTGTCGGTCATCCGCCCCGTCTGCACCAGGTCGCGGTGCAACGCGCGGAACTGCAGACCACCGAGCATATACGCCGCCTGATACATCGGCGAATACGTTCCGTTGAACGAGCGGCGCACCTCGGCCTCGGCGTTCGCCCGCTCGTGTCCGACGCGATTCACCAAGAAGTCCACCGCTTCCTGCGGCGTCATCGTACCGAGGTGGAAGCGCAGTGAGAAGATGATCCGGGCCGCGCGGTGCGAGCGCCAGAACAGCATCCCCATCTTGTCTTCGGGGCCGCGCGGGAAGTTCTTGTCCCAGAGAAGCATCTCCCACCACAGCGCCCAGCCCTCGCCCCAGAACGGCGTGCCGCCCACCGCGCTGCGGTGCGCGTTGTAGCGCTGCGTCATAAAGCCCTGCAGGTGATGCCCCGGGATCAGCTCGTGATGCACGGTGGCGAGCGAGAAGTGCGGGTTGTTGCCCCGCATCGCCATCAGCTTGTCATCGTGCTGCATCGAGTCGGTTGGGTACGCGACCTGGATGATTTCGCCCCCGAGGAAGAACGGCGACACCAACTGCTGCCGCGGCGGCATCATCTCCATTCGCCAGACTTCATCCGCGAGTGGCGGGACCGTCACGAGGTCGCGCTCCGTGATGAACCGCAGCGAATAGCGGGCGAGGTCGCGGACCATCGCCGGCTGCTGCCCCGGCGGCACGAAGGCCTGCTTCACCTTCTCCAGCGCGGCGCGCCAGTCCTCACCAAAGCCCATCTCCCGCGCCGCCTTCTTCTGCTCCGCCTCGATCCACGCAAACTCACGCTCCGCGAGCGCCAGCAGTTCCTGCGGCGTGTAGGCGATGAACTCGAAGGCAAGGTCCGCGTTCACCCCCGTGGCGCCGATTGGATCGCCGATGATCGGCTCCTCTTCACCTTCACGCTGCCCCACGATCACTTCACGAATGGCGCGCGAGTAGCGCGTCCACGCCTCGTTCACACGACGATACGGATCCTCGGTCCACCACGAGAACGCGGGGTCGTAGCCCGACGAGAACCGATACCAGTTCCGCAGCTGGGTCTGCAGGTCGCCGAGATAGTCCAGCGTCCGCAGGCCGACGATGCGCTCCTGGCGCGTGATGGTCGCGGCCTGCGGCTGGCGCGCGCGCACGACGCGCGTGAGCGAATCCACCTGGCGCGCCATATCGGCCAGCGCTCGCCCAGCGACCTGCCCGTCGGGCGTCTCGAAGCGCCGACGCGCCTCCTCGAAGCCGACGATGACCGGTGCGAACGGCACGTACGGCCGCATCTCCGTCGCCAGCCGATCGTCGCGCTGCAACTGGTCAAGTTCCTGGCGCAGGCGATTGTCGAGGAGGATGTAGTCAATCTTCCCCTCCTGGCTCAGCGCGTCGAACGCCACCCGCGTCAGGCGGGCACGCCACTCGCTGTAGAAGGCGCGCATTCGCTCGGACCGCGCTGGCGAGTACGGCACCGTCCAGCGGCGCAGGAGCGCGCCTCGGTCGGATCCGAACAAGGCAATGGTGTCGCGCAGCTCGCTTTGGGCGGACGGGCTCGGCGGCGTGAGCCGCTGGGCCGACAGCGAGGACGTGGCGGCGATCAGGCAGAGCGCGGCCACCAGGGCCGCGCGGGAGGGGTGCGTGGACATTGAGCGCGTCAGGGGAGGGTCAGCGTGCGGTCTTGGCGCGCGAGATGGATACGACGTACGCCGCGAGGTCGGCGATCTGGGCGTCG
>CAYPYY010000026.1:13268-19166 GCA_964414995.1 uncultured Gemmatimonas sp. | reverse complement strand
ATTGGGCGCAGCCGTTCGCTGCGCCCAATACGCTGCACCCGCCGCCAGCGTTTGGCGAGGCCTTACGCGACCGCCGCCACCGCCGGTTCCACCACCTTGCCGTCGAACAGGTGCACTTCGCGGTCCGCGTGGCTCACGTAGCGATGGTCGTGCGTGACCATACAGATCGTGCTCCCGGCCGCGTGCAGCTCCTTGAGCAGCGACATCACCGCCTCGCCGTTCTTCGAGTCCAGGTTTCCGGTCGGCTCGTCGGCCAGCAGAATGGCCGGATCGCCCGCCACGGCACGCGCCACCGCGACGCGCTGCTGCTGACCGCCGGAGAGCTGCATCGGGAAGTGCTTCGCGCGATGGCTCATTCCCACGCGCTCGAGGGCGCGCTCCACGCGGTCCTTCCGCTCCGACGCCGGCATATCGCGATACGTCAGCGGCAGTTCCACGTTCTCGGCCACCGTGAGGTCGCCAATCAGGTTGAAGGCCTGGAAGATGAAGCCGATCTGGCGGTTGCGGACGCGCGCCCGGTCGGCCGGTGCGAGCGACTCCACGGCGTGGCCCGCGAGCTCGTACTTGCCGCCGCTAGGCGCGTCGAGCAGGCCAAGGATCGAGAGCAACGTCGTCTTGCCGCAGCCCGAGGGCCCCGAGATGGCGACATACTCGCCCTTCTTGATCTCGAAATGCACGTCCTGCAGCGCGTGCGTCTCGACCTCGTCGGTATAGAACACCTTCTTGATGCCTTCCATCTTGATCAGCGTCGTCACGTCCGGCTCCTCACTTGATGCGTACGCGTTCTGCATTCGCGTACTGGGTCATATCCGACAATACGACGCGATCCCCAGCTTCGAGGCCGCGCAGGATCTCCACGGTGTTCACCGACGTCCGCCCGAGGTCCACGGACACCCGTACGGCGTGGCGACCGTCCGGTTCCAACTTGAACAACGATATCGTCCCGCCCGCCGGCCCGGAGGCCGGCCGCCCCGTGAACAGGATGTTCGGCATACTCTGGATCTCAATCGTCCCGTCCACGCTCAGGTCGGGCACCGCACCTGCCGGCAGCGGCCCGTCGAGGCGCACATCCACCGTGACCGTCCCGCCCACCGCCGACGGATCCTTGCGGGCCACCACGCCACGCACGATGCCGTTGCGTGTGTCAATGCTCGCGCTCTGCCCCAGCGCCACATCCTTGGCCTGCGACTCCGGGATGCGCAGCACCGCCTTCAACCGGCCCGGCTGGACGACCTTGGCCAGCGTCGTGCCCTCCGGCACCCACTGCCCGAGCTGCAGCGTGAGTTCCTGTAGCACGCCCTCGTCCGGGGCGCGGACCTCGAGCGAGCGCAGACGATTCTGCTGATTCTCGGCGATGGCGCGCAGCTGCACCACCTGCGCCGCCTGCACCGCGATCTGGGAGTCGATCGCCGCCTCCATCAGCTCCAGCCGCTCCTCTTCAATCCGCAGGCGCGTCGTCGCCTCTTCGGCCTGCGCCCGCCGATTCCGCATCTCGAAGTCCGAGACGAGGTTTCGCTTCACCAGCGAGTCGGCCGCCCGCGCCTCCTGCGTGGCACTGACAAACTGCGTGCGCGACGTCGCTACGACTCCGCGCTGCGTGAGCAGTGCGCTGCGGAGGTTCGTCCGCAGGTTGAGCAGGTCAATCTCCGCCTGCCGCACCTGCTGTTCCGCCTGCATCGTCTGGATCTGCAGGTCCGGATTGTTGAGCACGAGGATCAGGTCGCCCGGGGCCACGCGCTCGCCCGACTCCGACATCTTGCGCTCGACGCGCGCCGACGCCTGTGCCGTGATCCAGCGAATCTGCTCCGGCACGAGCGTGCCCGGACCGCGCACCTCGCGCACGACGTCGCCGCGCCGCACGGAGTCAATGAGCACGCTGATGCGCGGCACGCTGGGCACCGCCGGATCAAGGCGCGCGACCATTACGGTGAGACCAACAACGGCCACCGCGCCCAGCGCGATGCCCACGTTGCGTCCCGTCTTCTTCTGTGGAGCTCGAACGATATCCATTGAGTGGGGAAGTCAGCCGTGAATCGAATCAGTCATACCGCAGGGCCTGCATCGGCTCCACACGGGCGGCGCGCTGGGCCGGCACGTAACCGGCAACCAGCGCCACCACACCCAGCATTCCAATCGCCGAGGCAAACACCAGCGGATCGTGTCCCTGCAATTCGTAGAGCATCGAGCGCGCCGCGCGACCGAGGCCCAGCGCTCCGGCGATGCCGATGCCTGCCCCGACAAGCGTCATCAGCCCGACCTGTCGCAGCACCAACCGATATACGTTACCGGTATCCGCGCCGAGCGCCATCCGCACGCCGATTTCGCGGGTCCGCTGCGCCACCGAGTAGGCGAGCACGCCGTAGAGCCCGATCCCGGCCAGCAGCGTCGCCAGCACGGCGAAGCTCGCCGACATAATGCTGAGCATCCGGTCCATAAAGATGTTCTCCCGGACCTGCTGCGGCATCGTCTTGAGCTCCTCGACGGGCAGCGCCGGGTCAATCTGCTTCATCAGCGCCGTGATCTGCGGGAGCAGTTGTTCCGGCGGCAGCGAGGTGCGCACGTAGAAGTTCATAAAGGTCGTGCGCGTGTTCTGCATCCACGGCGTGTAGAACACCGGCGGCACTTCGTCGCGGACGTCTGAGTAGCGGACGTCCGGAATCACGCCGACAATCTGAATATCGAGCGAGTCGCTGCCGCGGCGGTTCATAAACTTGCCGACCGCGTCGTTTCCGAGGTTGAACTTGCGCACGAAGGCCTCGTTCACCACCGCCACCTGCGCCGCACCCGCGATGTCGCTCGCCTGGATGTCGCGCCCCGAGACGAGCGGCACGCCCATTGTCGTGAAGTAGCCGGCGCCGACTTCGTTGAGCCGCGAATTGCAGTCCGTGTCGGGGCCGCACGCAAAGCCCTGCACGCGGACGTCCGTGCCCCAGTTGTTGCCGGCGAGGAGCGCCACCATCGCCGACGTCACGCCGGTCACGCCCGCGATGCCGGCCAGCTCCTCCTCGACGCGACGGTTCAGCACCGCGGCGCGCAGCGTGTCGTAGCCCACGCGGTTCGGGGACAGCGCAAACGTGACCATATTGTCGATCCGCACACCCAGATCCACGCGCGACACGTTCACCAGGCTCTTGAGAAAGAGTCCCGCGGACGCGAGGAGCGCCATCGACAGGGCAATCTGCGCGGTCGCGAGAATCGTCCGGAATCGCAGGGCCACTCCACCGCCCGTGATCTGCCCCGCCCCAGCGCGGATCGTCGCGATAAGATCGGCGCGGGTGCTGTGCAGCGCCGGGAAGAGCCCGAACGCCACACCGGTGATCACCGCCAGCACGGCCGAGAACAGCATCACGGTCCCGTCTACGCCGAAGGCCATCGACGCGGCGGCCTCGGGCGGCAGGATCGAAGCGATTCCGCTCAGCGTCAGCTTGGCGACCACCAGCGACACGGCCCCGCCCACGAGCGCCAAGATCAGCGCCTCGGTCAACAGCTGCGTGATGAGATGCCGACGCGTCGCGCCCAGCGCGAGCCGCACCCCCATCTCCGTGGCCCGTCCGGCACCGCGGGCCAGCAAGAGGTTCGCGATGTTCGCGCAGGCAATCAGCAACACCGTGCCGGTGATGGCGAACAGCATCATCAGCGGCGTGGTCGCTTCGCGTTGCACGTCGCTCTGGCCCTTCGCGCCCGCCTCGACGAGCATCTGCTTCGCCTTGAAGCGCTCCATCGTCTGGTCGCTCATCCCGTCCTGGAGCGGCGCCTCGACATCGTTGATGATCGGCCGGTATGTCGCGTTCAGTCCGACGGCCGCTTCCTCCGCCGTGGAGCCCGGCTTCAACAGGCCAAAGGCGTAGATCCAATAGTCGCGACGATTCTCGTAGCCATCGTACGGCGACGTCGAGAACGCCCACCGCATCGTCAGCGGCACGTAGACGAGGGGCTGCGCGCCAAGCGTCGTGCCCTCGAATCCCTGCGGGGTCACGCCGATGATCTCCAGCGTGCGCCCGTTCACGATCATCGTCTTCCCGACGACATCGCTGCGCCCACCGAATCGGTCGCGCCAGAAGTTGTAGCTGATGACGACGATGTCGTGCCCGCGGACGATGCGATCATCGTCGGGCGTAAAGAGCCGCCCCAGCGCGGGTTGCAGTCCGAGCGTGGGGAAGTAGCCCCCGGAGACCCACACACCCTGGCCCACGGACGGTTCATTGGCGACCGAGAGGCTGGCGCCAAACAACCGGTGCGCCGCGATGCTGGCCAGCGCGGTCTGCTGCCGCTCAAGATCCCGGAACATCGGGTACGAGAAAATCACGTCGCAGTCGCCGGCCTGGTTGCACGAGGTGCTGCCCGGCATCGGGCCCGGCGCACTCAGGTTCACGAGCCGTTCGGCGTTGGGCACCGGCAGCTTACGCACAAGGATCTGGTCAAACAGCGAGTAGATCGCCGCGTTGGCGCCAATGCCGAGGGCCAACGAGAGCACGGCCACCGCTGAGACGAACGGCGTCTTCAGCAGCATCCGGATGGCCAGGGTGACGTTGCGCATTCGATCGGGGGCAAAAGGGTGGGCGCCGATGGACTGTTCTTTGACATCGGCCGCGCCCACAGGGTTTGTCGGCTCGGTGGCCCTACGCCGCCCGGCTCACCCAGGTTTCTGCGGCGCCCCCGGAAAGCAAGCGCCCCTCCGGCCGTGAGCCGGAGGGGCGCCCGTCCTCCGCCGAGGGCGTCAGAACGGCACGTTGCCCGCGTCGAGCAGCGTCGCCAGCGGGCCGACGAGCACCAGCGGCGCGTCGAACGCACCCTCGAACCATTCGAAGATCTGCTCCAGCGTTGCCACCTGCTCTGCCGTGAGCGCCTCGCCGTTCGGGCCCGTGACGGTCCGCGTCTCACCCGTAACCGTGATGCGCGCAAACACGCGATCGCCGATTTCGACAGTCAGCGTGGCCCCGTTCGCCGTGAACGTGCCGCCGATCTCGATCTTGCGGAGTCCACGGCGCATCAAGGCGTTGAAGGTCACGCTCGAGGTCCCGGCGAGCAGCGACACGCGCGAGGTGAGCCCGCGAGACGGAACGTCCGTGCGCCACGTCGTGGCCACGTTGCCCGTGGTCGCCGAGACGCCGAGCGCGAGATTGAACTCGGCGCGATTTGCGCCCGTGCCTGCGAAGCCCTCCACCGAGAACGTGGGGAACTGCTCGGTGCCACCGATCGTCGCCGTGTACTCCAAGACCTTGGTGCCACCGGTCACGAAGACGGAGACGGTCGCGCTGCTCCCCGAGCGCACAAAGTCGACGTAGCCCACCTCGACCAGCGGCACGGCCGGCAGGAACGTCGCGAGACTCACCTGATAGAGCACAAAACGCACGCCGTTGGCCGGCGCGCCCGTGCGGGCCGACGCCTCGTAGTCCTCGGTCGTGGTGTTCCAGACGAAGGTCTTGCCCAGCGCCGAGACCGGGATCGCCGACGGCTCACCGTCCGCGAACACCGCGACGAGCCGCTCGCGGCTCGCCTCGAGCGGCAGTGTGCTGCCCTCGCGAATGGCCTGCATCGGTGCGCGCAGAACGGCGCCACCCGACGATGCCAGGGCCGCATCCATATAACCGCCCATCTCACTGAATGAATTGGACGCTGGGTTGTCGAACGCAGCCTGCACCGAGGCGACGTCTGCCTGCACCTCGACCTCATTGAGGTCGGTCTCGAGCTGGGTCTCCTCGGCGCAACCGGCGAGCACGAGGCCAGCGAGGGTGAGCGTCAGGATCTGGCGAAGGCGAGTCGGGGTCAGCATTGGCTACCTACTGCAAGAGGGAGGTTGAGCGAAGGCGCACTGGAAGATGACGCGGGGCGCGCGCGACGGGTGTGATGACGGTCACGCCGCTGGCGCGAGATCGAGCAGGGCCCGCAACGGGCCGA
>CAYPYY010000026.1:2273-13168 GCA_964414995.1 uncultured Gemmatimonas sp. | reverse complement strand
GACCGCGAGGGCGTGGTGCTGCGCCAGGTCTGCACGAAACTGCCGACCCCGTTGGTACTCGCCACCAGTGTGAACTGCGTCAGCGAGGACCCGGATCCCACGTCTCCCGACGCGGAGAAAGCGGGCGCGGCCTCGGTCCCCGTGCTGCTCAGCTCGTAGTCGAGCTGCACCACGCCGGTCGTGGTGACAACTTTGGCGGTCGCCGTCCCGCCGGCGCCAGAGATTTCAACGTGCCCGCGCTCGGTCAGGGGCAGGCTCGGCACACCGCCGGCCGTCGTGGCATAGAGCACGAACCGCGAGCCGTTGCCGGGCGCACCGGTGCGCGTCGAGGCCGTGTACTTGGCCGAGTCCGTGCTCCACGTGTAGGTCTTGCCATACGTCGCCAGGCGCGGCTGCTCCCGCATCGTGGCGTCCACCTCGTCGGAGAGCTGCCGGAACGAGACGACCGCGGCGGCGGCGAACCCCGCGCGCGCCGCGGCGACATCGGCCTGCGTCGCCGTGTGGTCCAGGGTCGTCGGCAACGGCACGGGGTCGGTGCACGCGGCGGCCGAAGCCAGCGCGGCAATCACGACCAGACGGTGGCGCGGTAGCATACTCGTACGATGACTGGCGAACCGCGCCCGCGCCAGCGGGCCCTGCGTCACGGCGTGACCGACGTCCCCGGGTCCCGCTCGACCTGCACCGTGTAGTCCGTGGCCAGAACCGCGACACTCGCGACGGCCGCCCAGAACGGCAGCAGCGCCGAGGCGGCGATACCAGCGTTCAGGGGCACATCCAGCAGCACGCGGCCCTGCGGATTGCGCAGCACCACGCGCCGCACATTGCCTTCCTTGATCAGGGACTTGAGCTTCTCGACGAGCTTCGCGCCGCTCACCTTGAATTCTTCCACGCGGGGCCTCCAGATGGGGGATGCTTTCCATACGCGCCCGTCCTGCAAAAGGTGTCATCGCCGAGTCGAGTTCCGCACGCCCGACGCTGTCGGGACGAGAGAGCGGCGGCACCGTCACACGAGACGAGCCGCGACCCGATGGAACCTCGGGAACACCCCCTGCGGTGCGGGTACGACCCGTCGACGCGCGGCACGGAGTCCGCGCCTAGTGAGGAGAGTCAGATGAGGTCCCTGTCGCGTTTCGGGTTTGCGCTGGCGCTGGTCGTTGCGTCGAGCGTGGCCACACAGGAAGCGGCTGCTCAGGATGCCGCGGCCTTCAAGGGTCCTGAGGAGCAGTGGACGGCGGACGAGCTTGAGAACCTGCTGGCGCCGATCGCGCTCTACCCCGACCCGATTCTCGCCCAGGTGCTGATCGCGGCGACGTTCCCGGAGCAGATTGCGGCCGCCGCGACCTACGTGCGCCTCCACGGCGCCGACGGCCTCGACCAGCAGCCGTGGGAGATCAGCGTGCGCGCCGTCGCGCGGTACGCACCCGTACTGAACCTGATGGCCGAAGGCCCCGAGTGGACGATCGCGCTGGGCCAAGCCTACGTGGAGCAGCCCAAGGACGTGATGGGCGCCGTGCAGCGCCTCCGCCAGATGGCCTCCGAACAGGGCAACCTCGTGAGCAGCGATCGCCAGAAGGTGATCGTGGAGCGCGAGGTCATTCGCATCGAGCCGGCGCAGCCGCAGGTGATCTATGTGCCGACCTACGATCCAGCCGTCGTCTACTTCCGCCCAATCTACGTGGCGCACGCCCACCCCGCGTATTGGTCGTGGGGCGTCGGCTACCCGATCGGCGTGTGGCTCACGTATGACTTCGACTGGTGGGATCGCCGCGTCTACTACCACGGTTGGATGGGTGGCCCGAGCTGGGTCGTCGTGTCGCGCCCGTGGATCGTCATCTCACCCTTCTACGTGGGGCCGCGGTACTCGACGATTGTCGTGAACCGGCGCATCGTCTACCGGAGCTACGACTATCGTCCGCTGCGGCGCTACACGGTGGTGCACCGCCACACCACGTTCGACCGGCACGGTCGGCCGCGCCGCGAGATTGCGCGCGGCGAGCGGGGGGACCGCGATCGTTCGGACTGGAATCCGGGCCGCGGCGACGAGAACCGCCGGGGGCGCGACGACGGCAACCCGGGCCGTGGCGACGAGAACCGCGGCGGACGCAACGAGGCCAACCCCGGCCGCGGCGACGAGCGTCGTCGCACGCCGGTGCCAGTCGCGGGCTCGACAACCGCGTCGCGGCGCGTGACGCCGATCCATACCGGTTCCGACCCGAAGGAGCGCACGGGTAACGGTTCGTGGAACGCACGTCCTAATCGCGGCGCCCCGGTTGGCGCCGCGGCACCCACGCGCAGCGAGCGTCGGGCCACGCCGAGCCCAGTCGGCACGGGCACGCGCGGGGCCGCGCCCCGGGCGAACCCCGGCGACGTGGGATCGCGGAAGCCGTCGACGCCTCTGGGCGGTGCAATCGACGCGCAGCGATCCTCGGTGCCCTCAGGTAGCGGGTACTCGGTGCCTCGCACGGAGCGGAGCGTTCCTCGCGCCGAGCGGGCCGCGCCCCGCGCCGAGCGGAGCGCACCCCGCACCGAGCGGAGCGCACCCCGCGCCGAACGCAGCGCGCCACGCGCTGAACGTAGTGCCCCGAAGGCGGAGCGCAGCGCGCCGCGCGCGAGCGCGCCGCGGCAGAGCGCACCGCGGGCGAGCGCGCCCTCGCGCGGCGGTGGCGGGCGATCTACGCCCGCGTCCGGCGGTGGCCGCGGTCGCCGCGACAACTAGTCGCGCCAGTGCCGTTGCCCGGCGCTATGTCGGGCAGCGGAACTGGTAGACGTGCGTGTTGCCGGCCACCCAGGCATCACGTCCCGACACATAGAACGCGCTCGTGAGAAACTCGTCGGCGACGTTCGGCGGAAACTCGAAGCGCTCGCCGAGCTGCCGACCCGTCGCGCGATCCAGCACCAGCAGGTCGAAGTTATTGAAGAGCAGAATGCGCCCGCAGGGCTGCGCATCGCGCCCAGCAGCCGCGGGCTGATGCTCCCAGATCAGCGCTCCTGATCGGCGATCAATCGCGAACACCGTGCCCTGATACGACGCGCCAAAGAGCGTGTCGCCGCGCACCGAGACGGCGTTCCACGGGCCGAGCCAGCCAAACTCACCCTGGCGGCGCCAAAGAAATCGCCCGCTGCTCCGCTCGACCGCGACGGTGGCGTTTCCGCCCACATCGGAGAGTATCACCTGCGTGTCGAGCACAACCGGCTCGCCGATGCAGAAGTTGTATTCCGTCTCGAACGCCATCACGTACCGCCACTCGACCGCTCCGGTGACTCGATTGAGCCGGAGCACGTGACCGTGCCGGATGGCGCCGTTCCAGTTGAGCGGCCGGAGGACGCACAGGTAGATCGCGTCATCGGCGGCAGTGAGTGCGCGCACGCGACCGGTAAACTCCCAACCGTCAGCGACACTCGTCACCCATCGGACCGTGCCCGAGTCGGCATTCAGGGCATACACGAGGGAATCCGTTCCGATGTAGTACACACCGTCTCGCACGTCCCCGCGATGCTCGGCGGCCCCGCCCGCCACGGCCCTCGCCCAGAGCACGCTCCCGGTCGCAGGGTCGTAGGCGCGCGCACTGTCAGCGCTGCCCGCGTAGACGCGCGTGCCGTCCGTGGATGGTTGCCCCAGATGGCCAACCCACCAGAGCTGCGCGCCCGTCGCGCGGTCGAAGGCGACAATCCCGGATTCAGCGCCGCCGAGAAACAACCGCGCGCCGTCGCTCACGATCCGCGTGTTGCTGATGCTGAGATTGTGCGGAGTGCGAAAGACCAACTGCACCCCGCCGTACGGCTCGTGCACGGCACTGCCCGGAAGGTCTTCGCAGCCCGCGAGGGCTGCGAAGACGAGCGCGGTGATCGCGCGCCCCGAGCTCACGGAGCGATGCCCGCGACGAGCCCGATCTGCTGCGCGGCCTCGAAGGTCATCTGCACCACCCGTGGACTCTTGAGCTGCCCGGAGTGCGAATCGGACTCGTGGGTCGCGGCGTTCAGTCGTGCCGGCGTGAAGCGACCGGGCACGTCGGGATAGTTCTGCGAGGGGGTGCGCACGAGGCCGTCGTAGTTGCCCTGTCCGCCCGACGCCATCTGGAACCACGTGCGGTCGATATGGTTCATCGCCTCGACGATGTAGGTGGTGAGGTCGTGCAGAATCGCGAGCAAGAGAATATCGGTCCACGCCGTACCGTTCGAGGCGTACTGCCGCGGGTCGCCGCAGGAGACCCAGATCGCCTGATAACCGGCGTCGGCGCAGTTCACGTCGCCAGCAACACGGCTGGGGTAGATCATCGCGAGAATGGTGAGGTAACGCAGGATCTGGGCGCCGGCGTATACGTTCTGCGCCAGCGTCACTGCAGCGTCACCGTGGGGCCGGACGTTCTGTAAGAGCCTGTCGGGATTGGACTTGGAGTCCGCGAGGTAGCGCACCACGCCCCAGCGGTTCGGAATGGTCGTCGCCACGCTGGCGCGCGGAAAGACCTCGTAGGTCGAGTTCAGCTGCTGTTGCAGCGGCGACATCTGGCGCAAGTCCGGCAGCGACGGGGCGAGCGCGTCGAGCCCGAACGTGTTGCGCCGACTGATCAGCTCACCGAGGACATCCGAGACCATTTCGCAGAGGGCGGCGACGAAGCAATAGTCCGAGATGATGGCGGCGGCGAGCGCCTGGCCGATGGCCTCCGGCCCGAGATCCGCGAGCGGTGCGCCCCAATGCGGTGTGCCGATTGTGATGACACCGGCGACGAGCTCGGGCGCGGTCTGTCCGACGCGCCGCGACACGAGACCGCCTTGGCTGTGCCCGATAAACAGGTGCGGCCGCGCCTGCTTTCCACGCACACGCGAGGTGAGCTCCGAGGCCTGACTGACCACCCGATCCGTGCTTTCGAGGCTGAAGGCGCGGGCGCGTTCAATGGCGATGTCACGCGCGAGGCGCTTGTTGAACGCGAAGAACACCGAAGCATCGCTGCAGAAGCCGTGCTGGTAGACCACGTGCCACCCGCGGACGCCCGGCGTCTGCAGGGAGTCCAGGTTTGCCGAGCCGCGGGCGCAGGTGTTCAGCAAGGCACCATTCGCGCCATCACCAGCGGTAGTTGGCGCGGCGCCGGATGTCGGTGCGCTTTCCGTAGGGCGTGCGCCCACCGCCGGCTTGGCGGCACGGCCGGTGCGCGCAGCGGCCAGGCGCGCCGCATCGCGCGCGTCGTTACGTGACCAGTGCCGATACCGAATGCGCGTCACTACTTCCCGCACGTGTTCGACGCCGCCGCGCGAGGTGCGTAGCGTGTGTCGCAGTTCCTCGAGACGCCACTGCTCGGGGCCCTGTGCGCTCGCCGCGCGCACGCGGCGATATCGGTGCGTCTGCGCGCCGAGATCGCGTCCGGCGCCCCGCGGCGTGATGCGTAGCTCGCGGACCTCGCCGTCCCCGGGTGCGGCATCGAGGGCCACGCCGCTCAGGACCGTGCACTCCGGCACCTGCGGGTCACAGACCGGCGGAGTGGAGAGGAAGTACGCGTTGGCGGTGGTGAACGTGGGAAGACCGGCCGCGGTCATTGCCGTGCGCACGTCCACCGTGGACGCCACCGTCCCGTTCGGATTGAGCACGGACAGCATATCGCCGACGAGGCGTGTGGCGAGATCGGCAGGATTGCTGGGATAGACGGAGAATCGAAGCGCACCGTCGCGGCCGAACCCTCCCTCCACGTACGCGCCATCCTGCTGCGTGGCGACGGCTGCGGCGTCACGCAGTGCGGCGCCGCTGCCGTCGCCGCTGGTCTCGTGTGTGATGGTGGCGCTGAAGTAGGTGTCGCTGCGGTCAATCTCGGGATCGCGGAGGCCGGCGGTGGTCGAGACGACCTGGCGGGCATCAGGGAGGACGGCGGTCGGCGCGTCGAGCGAGTCGGCACAGGCAAGCAGGCCTGTCAGTGCCAGGATCCCAGCGGGAATCACGGATCGGGCGTAGGTCATCGGCGGTCTCCAGAACGGGTGGCGAGTGGGTGCGCTCCCGGAGGCGCGGTGAACGACGCGCGAACCTAGGCAAGGTCCAGTCCGCCAGTGTCACCGTTCCCACGCCGACGCGCGCTTGCCATCGCGCGGCGGCCGCCCAGTTTTCGGATACCGCTCGTCACGACTCTACCGAGGATCCAATGTCTGTCTCGATCGCCCGGCGCCTGGCACTCGGCGCCTCTCTGCTCGCCCCGACCGCCCTCGTCGCACAAGCGCCGCCGGCAGGCGACGTGCTCCGCTCTGCCCATCACCAGGCGCGCCTCGTCCGCGTGGTGGATTCGCTCATCACGCCGTGGTCAATGGCGTTTCTGCCGAACGGCGATGCGCTGGTCACGGAGCGGCCGGGACGGCTGCGAATTCTCCGCAACGGGCGGCTCGTGGCCACGCCGGTGGTCGGAGTGCCCACCGTGAAGGCGGGGAGTCAGGGCGGACTGCTCGATGTGGTGCTGCACCCGGATTTCGCGCGCAACCGCTTGGTGTACCTCTCGTACTCCAAGCCCAGCGCGGACGGCACGCGCAACACGACCGCCGTCATCCGCGGCCGGTTCGAGAACGATCGGATCAACGACGTGCAGGAGATCTTTGAGGCGAACGCCTGGTCGCAGGGCCAGGGGCACTACGGTTCGCGCTTGGCGTTCGACAGGGACAAGTATCTGTTCATCACGGTCGGTGACCGGCAGGTCCCACCGGCAGGCGACCTCGAGGCGCACCCGGCACAGGACCTGCTCGTCCACAACGGCAAAGTGATTCGCCTGCACGATGATGGCCGCGTCCCCGCCGACAATCCCTTCGTCGGCCGCGCGGACGCGCTGCCGGAGATCTGGAGCTACGGGCACCGCAATCAGCAGGGACTGGTGGTGCACCCCACGACGAACCAGGTGTGGGCGACCGAGCACGGGCCGCAGGGCGGCGACGAGCTCAACCTGATCCAGGCGGGCAAGAACTACGGCTGGCCGGTGATCGGATTCGGCGTGAACTACCGCTCGGGCACCAACATCCACGCGGGAACGGTGCGCCAAGGGATGGAGCAACCCGTGCGCGTCTGGGTACCGAGCATCGCGACGTCGGGCCTGATGGTCTACACGGGCGATCGCTTCCCGAACTGGCGCGGGAGTCTGTTCAGCGGCGGCCTCGCGGGAGAGGTGCTGGTGCGGCTGACACTCGACGGCACGCGCGTGCTCGAGGAAGAGCAGATCGTACAGCGCCGCGGTCGTATTCGTGATGTGCGCCAAGGGACGGACGGCCTGATCTACCTCGCCATCGAGGACCGTATGGGCGCCCCGACCGCGCTGTGGCGCCTGGAGCCGGTCGGCCGCTAACGCGGTCAGCTCCGAACGACGAGAGGGCGAGCGGCCTGCGGCCGCTCGCCCTCTCTCATTCGTTCCGTTCGCCGCTATGACACCGGGCGCCGGTCGTCTGGCGGCGCGAAGTTCGAGAGGAATCGCAGTTCCTCGACCGTCACGCTCGACATTCCCTGCGCGGAGATCTTGTCGAGAATGCGATTGACCTCGTCCTTGGTGATCTGGTGGACGCCGTCGAGGTTGAGGTCTTCCTTCTTGAGCGATACCGTGCGCTTCGCGGCGGCAGGTTCGACAGCGTTCATCTTGCGTTGGAACTGTCGCTGTGCGGTGTTGCGGGTCGATGCCCAAAGATAGGCGTAGGCCCCGACGTAGCCGCCGAGGTGCGCGAAGTGCGCCGTGTTGCCGCCGCCCTGCACGCCGCCGAACAGCGCGAGGATCGTGGTGACGACCACGAGCACGCGCGCCTCCACCGGCAACACGCCCCAGATGTAGATCTTCTCGCGCGGCCAGAACATCGCGAATGCCATCATCACGCCGAACACGCCGGCCGAGGCGCCGATCACCGCGGCGCGCGGGGTGAAGATCAGCGACGCCAGGGCACCAGCGATGCCGCTGATCAGATAGAGCGTGATGAACCGCCGATCACCGAGGCGCGCCTCGACCGCGGACCCGAAGAAGAACAGTCCCAGCATATTGAACAGCAGGTGCGACCAGCTGCCGTGCAGGAACATATACGTGATCAGGGTCCAGGGCCGCGTGAGGATGAACCGCGGCACAAAGACCATCAGGTCGAGCAGGACGGGACTGAGAAAACTCTGCAGTGCGAACAGCGCCACGTTCGCAATCAGCAGGCGCATCACCCACGGCGTCACGGTGTCGGCCCGTCCATCAGCTGGCGCGTGAGGTAGGTGTACTCGAGCGCGCTGCGCCGCGCCGCCTCGAGGAGATTCGCCGCCGCCGAGTGCCCGCCGTCGATATTCTCATAGTAGAGATACCGATACCCCAGCGACTCGAGCTTGGCCGCTGCCTTGCGCGCGTGCCCCGGATGCACGCGGTCGTCCTTGGTGGACGTGAAGATGAACGGCATCGGATAGTTGCGACCGGCCGTGATGGCCTGATACGGCGAATAGCGCTGGATCCACGCGCGCTGCTCCGGAATGTCGGGATTGCCGTACTCCCCCATCCAACTCGCGCCGGCGAGCAGGAGGTGGTAGCGCATCATATCGAAGAGCGGCACGCCGATGATCACGGCGCTGAAGAGTTCGGGCCGGCGCGTCATCGCGACGCCCATAAACAGGCCGCCCTGCGAGCCACCCTGAATGCCCAGCCGGCGCGGCGACGTGAATCCCTTGGCGATCAGGTCCTCGGCCACGGCAATGAAGTCTTCGTGCGCGCGATCGCGGTTGGCACCGATCGCCGCCTGATGCCAGGCCGGACCGAACTCGCCGCCGCCACGCGTGTTCGCCACGGCGAACGCGCCACCGCGCTCGAGCCACAGCTTGCCGCGAATCGCCGAGTAGCTGGGCAGCTGCGAGATCTGGAAGCCGCCGTACCCGTAGAGCAGCGTGGGCGTGCTGCCGTCGCGCGGGGCGTCGGCGCGGCGCACGAGGAAGTACGGCACCTTGGTGCCGTCCGCGCTCGTGGCCTCGTGCTGCTCGACCACCAACCCCGTCGCATCGAACTTGGGCGGCGCGGACTTCACCACCTCGACGGTCCCAGTCGCCGCGTCCGCCAACATCAGCGTCTGCGGCGTGAGGTAGCCCTGCACGTTCACGAACAGCTGATCACTGCGGCGCGAGGCGCTCCCCAGCGACACGGTCAGGTTCTCGGGAAGCTGCAGGCGCGTCCGCGTCCACCCGTTCGCACCGCGCGTGTAGGCGTACGCGGCGCCGCGCACGTTCTCGTACAGCGCCACGACCACCCGCGTGCGCGTGAGCGTCACGCCTTCGACGGACTCGCGTGGTCCGGGCCGCAACACCAACTCCGCGCGCGCCTCGGCGGGCTTGTTCAGCAAGGGCTGCAACTCGTACGACAGCAGGTCGCCGGACTTGAAACCGTTCCAGTCTTCGTTCGTGGTGAAGAGCAAACGCCCCTCGACGAGCCCGTGCAGGTCCATTCGGCGCGGAAAGGCCAGCGGCACCGTGCCGCGACTCGTCACCAACGCAATCTCGTTCTCCCAGAACGTGCGTCCACGATAGGCCAGCGTTGCGCGCACGACGCCGTCCGCATCCCGCAGCGTGCCAACCGACGCCGACACATCCGTGCGCTCGCCGCGAAACACCTCGCGCGCGCGCTCGAGCGGCTGCCCGCGCGTCACGCGCTTCACGACATACGCGTAGCCTGAGGTGGTCAGCTCACCGGGCGCCCACTCGCGGCCCACATAGAGCGTGTTGCGATCGATCCACGTGACGCTCTGCTTGCCTTCGGGGAACGAGAACCCGCCTTCGATCCAGCGCTTCGCCTGCACGTCGTACTCGCGCACCGTGACGGCATCCTTCCCACCGTCCGACAGGGACACGAGGCAGTAGCGATTCTCCGGCGGCAGGCAGTTGCCGCCGCGAAACACCCAGTTCTTCGCTTCGGCGCGGGCCAGCGCGTCCACGTCGAGCAGGATCTCCCAGTGGGGCGTCGCCGTGCGGTAAGACTCCAGCGACGTGCGCCGCCAGATGCCCCGCACGTGCTCGGCGTCCTGCCAGAAGTTCGTGATCAGCCCCGCGGAGAATCCCGGCGAGGGAATGCGGTCGGTGGCATTCACGATCTCCACGGCGCGCGCGTTGAGCTGCGCGAAGCGCGGGTCGCCCTCGAGTTCTCCCAGCGAGCGCGCGTTGCGCTCGCGAACCCAGCGCAGGGCGCTGTCGCCGAGGACGTCTTCGAGCCAGACGAACGGGTCGGCGCCCCCGGCCGCTGGTTGGCCTCCTTGGGCGTGAAGAAGGACTGGCTGGCTCGCCAGCAAGGCGAGGAGCAAACAGGTTCTGGGCAGGCGCATCGGGTCGGAAAGGCAGAGGGGACGGATTCACGGAAAGATACCCGAAATCCGTCCCCCGCCGATCCGTCGCGTCGCAGCGCAGCCTAGAGCGTCGGCGGAATGCTTCCGTGCAGCACCGGCGTCATCACCCACATCCCGGACGCGCCGGCCGCCTTACCGAAACTCTGCGACACATCGAAGTCCACGACCAGCGTCACGATCTCGTCGTCGCCAATGGTGACGGCATCGCCCGGGAGGGTCACCTTGATGCCCGTCTGCGCGAAGCTCGGCATCTGCAGGCTTCCCGTCACGACGGCCCCCGCCGGCAACCCGGCGTAGGTCGGCGACGATGCATAGATCTCATTCGTCGCACCGGTGCCCTCGACCTCGAGGTACGCGCCGCTGATCACGAAGCGGAGCTGCGTGTAGCTGCCTTCCGGAATACTCGCGCCCTGGATCAGCGAGTGCAGCGAATCGGCCAAGGTCAGCAGGTCGGTGGTGACATCATCTTCGAGCAGCACGATGCGGCCCGCGTCGGAATCCTCCGACGGCTGCAGATAGATGCGATCGATGGTCACGACGGCCTTCACCACATCGCCAGGCGCATCGGTGAGCAGCAGGTTGAGCCGACCCGAGCCGAGGCCCGT
>CAYPYY010000026.1:0-2173 GCA_964414995.1 uncultured Gemmatimonas sp. | reverse complement strand
GGAAGCGTCTCGTCGGCGCCGATGGCGCTCGAGAGCACGTGCGCGAATCGCGAGTTCTTGGCTTCCTCGCGCGAGAGCGCGCCGGCCTGCACCAGCGACTCGGCGAACGTCTGGTCGCGCGTAATCTGGGTGAGCGTCCCGTCGCGATACCGATAGTAGCGCGAGTCGCCGACCTGCATCAGGTAGAAGCGCGGCCACACGCCGAGGAAGAGGGTGAGCGTGGTGGCCATCGTGCCTTTGAGCTCCGCGTCCTCGCGGCGCTTGCGCACCGCCTCGTGCGAGGACAGCGCCGCTGCCTGCAGCGCCTCGGCGAATCCGGTCTCGTCGTCCTCGCGCCCGAGGTAGCAGGCCATCGAGTCGTGCACGTACTGCATCGTGGACTGCAGCGCGGTGGCACTGGCCTCGGCGCCGCCGACGCCGCCGCCCACGCCGTCGGCCACCATCGCGATGAACGCCACGCGTTCCTCGCCGGTCGGAAACTGCACGCTCGGCGGCAGGCTTGTTGCCACGACCTGCAGGCGCTTGTAGACCGTCGCGAGCAGGAAATGATCCTGATTGTCCTTGCGAACCTTGCCCGTGTGCGTCAGCCCGAACGTGTCAATTTCCGCGTCGCGAGGCTTACGAGAAACCGGCGGATGTGCGGCCATTCGAGACCTCCGGCAAAACGCTGAGGACGGCGCTGCCCCGCAATAGTCGCACCGCGTCCGGCGGCCCGCCAGCGGTGGCTACCTTACGGTATGTCTGTGAATCCCTCAAACGGGCGCTTCGAGCGCACGCTGATCATCACGCCCGCCGACATCGACGGGCTCGGGCACGTGAACAACGTCGTGTACCTGCGCTGGGCACAGGACATCGCGACGGCGCACTGGGAGGCCGCCGCCACGCGCGAGCAGCAGGAGCATCTCGCGTGGGTCGCGCTGCGCCACGAGATCGACTACAAGCACCCCGCCCTGCTCAACGACGACGTGCTCGCATCCACGTGGGTGGGCACGGCGGACGCGGTGCGCTTCGAGCGGTTCGTCGAGATCCTGCGCGCGCGGGACCGCAAGCTGCTCGCGGCCGTGCGCACACTGTGGTGCCCGATCACGCGGGCGACGGGCCGCGTCACCCGAGTGGATGACGCGGTGCGCCGCGTGTTCTCCACGAACGCCTGAGCGCGCCGACCGCGCGCGCCCCTAGTTGCGCTGCAGCGTCACCCACCACGGCCAGGTGTGGCTCTCCGCGTTCACGAGCGCGGTGACGAACGCGGCCTGATAGCCGCTGCCCGCCGGCGGCGTGAATGTGACGGCGTACTCACCACCGGCGATCGTCGGGAACGTGAAGCGGCCCTGCGCGTCGGTCGTGGTCGAGCCGACCGAAGCGCCGAGCTCGAGGCCGCCAGCGCCGCTCGAGAGAATGGGATACGCGCGCACGACGACGTTCGCGATGCGCGGCGTGGTCCCGAGGGTGTCGCCACCGGTCCCGGGCAGGTTTGGCGCACGCACGGTACCGCGAAAGTAGCCCGGTGCAACCGGACCGGGCGGTGTGGGCGTGAGCGGATTGCCCGCGCTGTCGAGCGCCGCGCCAAACGCGAGCCCATCGAGGGGCGAGCGCTGGACGGGACCGGAGGAGTCGGCGCAGGCCGCGGCGGCGGCGAGCCCAAGGAGCGCGGCGACGAGGGCGCGGCGGGAGGCGAGGAGCGATTGCATTGTCGGTACGGTCGAACGGATGCGGGGGACGCGCGCCGACGGCGGGCGTGGAGCCGGAGCTCACATCACTCTACCCGAGCGGGCAGCAACGCCGTCACGCCCTCCGTTCAGGCGAGCCGATCGCGACGCGCGCGTAGCGTACGCACGAGTCGCGCGAGGGCTCGTCCTTCGCGAAGCTCACACTCCCAGAGCACGTGCACGTGCCAGCCGGCGGCGCGGAGGAAGTACCGCACGCGGACGTCGCGGGCGACGTTGGTCTCGATCTTCTTGCGCCAGAAGGCGGCGCGGGTCTTCGGCCACTTGGTGCCCTGACAACTGTGGCGATGCCAGAAGCAGCCGTGGACGAAGACGACGCTACGGATGCTGGCGAGGACGAGATCGGGGGAGCCGGGGAGATCGCGCCGATGGAGGCGGAAGCGGAGACCGGCGGCGTGGACGGCGCGGCGGACGCGGAGTTCGGGCTGGGTGTCCTTGCCGCGGATGGC
>CAYPYY010000025.1:0-28727 GCA_964414995.1 uncultured Gemmatimonas sp. | reverse complement strand
AACTCTGCCTCGCGCGCGGCATTGATCCGCGACGCGACCTCATCCCGGTCACGCCAGCAGCCCACTATATGATGGGCGGCGTGGTCACCGACCTCGCTGGGCGCTCGTCGCTGGAGCGGCTCTACGCCTGCGGCGAGGTGTCGCGCACGGGCGTGCACGGCGCGAACCGCCTGGCCTCGAACTCGCTGCTGGAAGGCCTCGTGTTCGCCGAGCGTGTGGCGCGCGACGCGGTGAATCAGCCGCGGCTCCCGCGACTCCCGCGGGCGCAGGACTGGCGTGTGACGCCGCTGCGCGACCGTGGCGCCGCGCAGGTCGCCGCCGACGAGATCCGTCGCGTGATGTGGGACTACGCCGGCATCGATCGCCACGCGGCGGGCCTGCGCGAGGCGCGAAAGGCGCTCGCCGCCATCCGGTCACGCCTCGCGGCCGGCGCCACCGAGGAGCTCAATATGGTGGACACGGCGCAGCTCATCGTGGAGAGCGCGCTGATGCGCCGGGAATCGCGCGGCGGGCACTTCCGCAGCGACTTCCCCAAGCCCAAGAACAAGTGGCGGGGCCGGCATATCGAGTGGTGATGTGCCCGCGCCGGGCTGCGGCGCAGAGTAAATTCCGCGTATGAGCACCGCCGCTGCCCAAGACCGCGAGGTCGCTGAGCTCCAGCGCCAGATCCGCGCGCTCGCCAAGGAGCGCAATGCCGTGATCCTGGCGCACAACTACGAGCGCCCCGAAGTCCAGGACGTCGCCGACTTCGTGGGCGACTCACTCGGGCTCTCGCGCGAGGCCGCCAAGACCAGCGCCGAGACCATCGTCTTCTGCGGCGTGCACTTTATGGCCGAGACGGCAGCGATCCTGTCGCCGACCAAGACCGTGCTGCTCCCCGACCTCGCCGCCGGCTGCTCGCTCGCCTCGACGATCGACGCGGCCCAACTGCGCGAGTGGAAGGCGGAACACCCCGGCGCGGTCGTCGTGGCCTACGTGAACACCACGGCCGAGGTGAAGGCCGAGAGCGACTACTGCTGCACCTCGGGCAACGCCGTGGACGTCGTGAACGCGATTCCCGCCGACCGCGAGATTCTCTTTCTGCCCGATATGTTCCTCGGCGCGCACGTGCGCCGCGTGACGGGCCGCGAGAACATCCACGTGTGGATGGGCGAGTGCCACGTGCACGCGGGCATTGATCCCGAGAACATCCGGCTCCAGCGCAAGCTGCATCCCGAGGCGGAGTTCCTCATTCACCCCGAGTGCGGTTGCGCCACGAGCGTGGTGGAGGCGGTCAGCGCCGGCGACGTGGATCCCGAGGGCGTGCATATCCTCTCGACCGAAGGGATGATCAAGCGCCCGGGTGTGTCCGAGGCACCGGCGTTCATCGTCGCCACCGAGGTCGGGATCCTCCACCGCCTGCAACGCGCGTATCCCGGCAAGCGCTTTTACGCCGCGAATGAGCGCGCGTCCTGCGCCTATATGAAGGTCACCACGCTGCCCAAGGTATTGGGGGCGCTGGTGCGGATGGAGCATCGCATCACCGTGGATCCGGAGACGGCCAAGCGCGCGTCGCTGGCGATCGAACGGATGGTGAGCATCGGCGGCTCGACGGCCACGCCGCTCGGTCCGGGCGTCGATCCCGGCGAGTGATGCGCGAGCGCGCGCCGGACTTCCCACTCAGCGATGCGGCACGCGACGCCCTCGTGCGCGCGGCCCTCGAGGAAGACCGCGCGTTCGAGGATGTGACCACGCTCGCGACGGTGCTGCCCGGGCACCACGCGCGGGCCGACCTGGTCGCCCGCACGGACGGCGTGATCGCGGGCATCCCGTTGGCGCTTGCGGCGTTTCGCCTGCTCGACTCGCACATCGAGGTGCGGGCCGATGCGCAGGATGGTGCCCGGGTGTCCCGCGGCACGACGGTGCTGCACCTCTCCGGTGGTGCGCGCGGCATCCTCGCCGCGGAACGGGTCGCGCTGAACTTCGCGCAGCGTCTCTCCGGCGTCGCCACGCTGACGGCGCGCTACGTCGAAGCCATCAAGGGCACGAGCGCCCGCATCCTCGACACGCGCAAGACCACCCCCGGCTGGCGCGCGCTCGAGAAGTACGCGGTACGCTGCGGCGGCGGCACCAACCATCGCGCCACGCTGGCCGACGCCGTGCTCATCAAGGACAACCACATCGCGGCCTGCGGAGGCGACGTGCAGCTCGCCGTGCGGCGCGCGCGCGAGCACGCCGCCAAGGGGCTGCTCATCCAGGTGGAGTGCGACACCGTCGCCCAGGTGCGCGTGGCCATCCAAGCCGGCGCCGACGCGCTCCTGCTCGACAATATGCCCAACCACGCGCTGCGCGAGAGCGTGCAGTTGGCCAAGGGACACTGCTGGACCGAGGCCTCCGGTGGCGTGACGCTCGAGACGGTGCGCGGGATTGCCGAGACCGGTGTGGACCGCATCTCCATTGGCGCACTCACGCATTCGGCGCCCAGTCTCGACCTCGCCCTCGACTTCGAATGACCGACCTGCTCGCGGCGCGCACGCAGATGGCGCTCAGCCTGGGCTTTCACATCATCTTCGCGGTCATCGGCATTGGGATGCCCGCGCTGATGGTGATCGCCGAGCGTAAGTGGATCGTCACCGGCGATCCGGTATGGTTGGATCTCGCGAAGCGCTGGAGCAAGGGGACGGCGATCCTCTTTGCCGTCGGCGCCGTCAGCGGTACCGTGCTGTCGTTCGAGCTCGGCCTGCTGTGGCCGCGCTTTATGGAGTACGCCGGGCCCATCATCGGGATGCCGTTCTCACTCGAGGGGTTCGCGTTCTTCACCGAGGCGATCTTCCTCGGCATCTACCTGTATGGTTGGACCCGACTCTCGCCGCGCGCGCACTGGTGGAGCGGCGTCGCGGTGGCCGTCAGCGGCACCGTCTCCGGCATCTTCGTGGTGTTCGCGAACGCGTGGATGAACGCGCCCACCGGGTTCGAGCTCGTGAACGGCCAGCCGACCAACATCGATCCCATCGCGGCGATGCTGAACCCCGCGTCGTTCCACCAGACGCTGCATATGACGCTGGCGTCGTTCGCCACCACGGGCATCGCCGTCGCGGGCATCCACGCCTGGATGCTGCGCAAGAATCCCACGGACCACTTTCATCGCAGCGCATTGCACGTGGCGTTGCTGGTCGCGGTGCCGGCCTGCCTGCTGCAACCGTTGAGCGGGGACATCAGCGCGAAGTTCGTCGCCAAGTGGCAGCCCGCGAAGCTCGCAGCGATGGAAGGGCAGTTCGAGACCGAGCGTGGGGCCCCGCTGCGCATCGGCGGCCTCCCGAACGAGGCCACGCGCCAGACCCCGTACGCACTCGAGGTGCCGCGCGCGCTGTCCTTTCTCGCGTTCGCCGACTTCGATGCCGAGGTGAAGGGGCTGAGCGAGTTCCCTGAAGCGGACTGGCCACCGGTCGCCATCACCCACGTCGCATTCCAGGTGATGGTCGGTCTGGGCGTCGCGATGGCGTTGGCCTGCCTGTGGGTGCTGTGGCGCTGGATGCGCAAGCGAGACGTCGCGGCCTCGCGTCCGCTGCTGACCTTCCTGGCGCTTCTCACGCCGGCGGGCTTCATCGCGGTGGAAGCCGGCTGGGTGGTGACCGAAGTCGGGCGCCAACCGTGGATCGTGTACGGCGTGATGCGCACCGCGGACGCACTCACCCCGATGCCGGGACTCATCTATCCGCTGATCGGTATCACGCTGCTCTATCTGTTTCTCGGTGTCGTCGTCGTGTACCTGCTGTGGGCGCAGATAATGAAGACGAAGCCGACGACCGCGGAGTGGCGCGCGCCGTGACGCTCGCCGACATCCTCGCCGGCGTGACACTGCTCGCGCTCAACGCCTACGTGCTGCTGGGCGGCGCGGACTTTGGCGCAGGCGTGTGGGACCTCCTGGCCAGCGGCCCGAGGAAGGCGCGCCAGCGCGCGGCGATCGAGCAGGGCATCGGCCCCATCTGGGAAGCCAACCACGTCTGGGTGATCCTCGTGGTCGTGCTGCTGTTCACCTGCTTCCCGCCGGTGTACGCGCATCTCAGCGTTGCGCTGCACATTCCGATCTCGTTGCTGCTGGTCGGCATCGTGCTCCGAGGTTCGGCGTTCACGTTCCGCGCGTACGATTCGCTGCGCTCACCGACGCAGAAGTACTGGGGTCGCATCTTCTCGATCGCCTCCACCGTCACGCCGGTGCTCCTGGGCGTGTGCGTGGGTGCGTTGGTGTCTGGTGCGCTGGCATTGCCCGTCGGGGCGGACTTCGCGGCGACGTACGTCGCTCCCTGGGCCACACCGTTCGCATTCACGATCGGCGCGATGACGCTGGCGGTGTTCGCCTTCCTCGCGGCCGTCTACCTCACGGTGGAAGTCGCCGAGACGGAACTGCAGGAGGACTTCCGACGGAAGGCCCTCGGCGCCGCGCTCGTCGTTGGCGTCCTGGCGGCCACTGCGCTCGTGCTTGGCGCGGACACCCCCTCGCGCGTCACGAACGCCTTGTTCGCGGGCGCGTGGGCATTGCCGTTCCAGCTTGGCACGGCACTGCTGGCCGTCGGTGCGATTTGGGGCCTGATGGCGCGCCGCTATTGTCTCGCGCGATTCGCCGCGGCGGGACAGGTGAGCGCGCTCATCTGGGGCTGGGGTGCCGCGCAGTATCCCGCGCTGGTGCCGGGCGTGCACACCATCGAGAGCGCGGCCGCGCCGGCCGTGACCCTACGGCTCGTGGCGGTGGGACTCATTGGCGGCACCATCGTCTTGGTTCCCTCGCTCTGGTATCTGTTCCGCGTGTTCAAGTCGGAATCCCTCAGCGCCTTCGAGCGCGTGGACACGGCTGAGTATCGCGCCACACCCAAGGACGGGGCGCGATGACCACGCCGCTGACGCCGTACGGGTCCGGCGCCGTGCCTCGCTCATCGGGCGCGGGCATCGCGCAGCCGGGCACTGCGTGGCGGCAAGCGCTGTGGATCATCGCGGCCGTCACGTTCTTCCGTATCCTCGTCGCGGCCATCGTGCCGCTGTTTCCCGACGAGGCCTACTACTGGGAGTGGTCGCGCCGTCTCGCGTTCGGCTACTTCGATCACCCACCGCTGATCGCGTGGTGCATCGCGGCGGGCACCGCGCTCTTCGGCGACGCGCCGCTGGCCGTGCGCCTGGTGCCCATCCTGTTGGGCGCGGTGGCGGGTGTGGCCGTGTCCGCCACGGCGCGCGCCCTCGCCGGCGACAACGCCGCACGGTTCGCCGCCGTGCTGATGGGCGTGATGCCGCTCTCCGCGACCGGCTTTGTACTCGCCACGCCGGACGCCCCGCTGCTGGCGGCGGTGGCCGTCACGCTCTGGGCCGTGGTCCGGGCGCTCGAGGAGGGTGGAAGCGCCGCACGGCGGCTGCGCTACTGGAGCATTGCCGGCGTCGCGGTGGGATTGGCAATGGCGTCCAAGTTCACCGGTGTCTTCATCGCGTTCGGTGTGTTGATCGCGGTCCTGCTGCATCGGCGCCTGCAAGCGCAGCTCCGTAGTGCGGGCCCGTGGCTCGCCGTGGCGATTGCCTCGCTCGTGATGCTGCCCGTGCTCTGGTGGAACGTGCAGCACGACTGGATTGCCTTCCGCTTCCAGCTCGGACACGGACTTGGCACGACGGCACGCGGCTCGTGGTGGCAACGCGAGATTGCCTTCGTCGGCGGACAGCTCGCCGTGGTCACGCCGATCCTGCTGGGCGCGTTCCTGCTCGCCGTTCGCAAGTCGTTTGATCCCGTGGGGGAGCAGCGGCGATTCGTGCTTGCGACCATTGCCGTGTTCTGCCTCGGCTTCTTCGTGTACAGTGCGACGCGAAAGAACGTCGAGGCCAATTGGCCCGCGATTGCCTGGCTGCCCGCCCTCGTGCTGGTCGCCGCCTCGCGACCGGCGATGCGCACGCGATGGGAGCACGCGGCCGCGTGGTCCGCCGGTGTCATCACGCTCGTCCTGCTTTCACAGTTCCTGACGCCCTGGATGCCGCTCCGCGCCGCCCGCGACCCGGTGGCGCGCGCGCACGGCTGGGACACGTTCGCCTGGGGCGCGGAGTACACGGCGGCACCACTGCGCGCCGACGGACGCCAGGTCTTCATCACGGCGAATCGCTACCAAGACGCGGCGCAACTCGCCTACCACCTCGAAACCCACCCCGAGGTGTTCTCGCTGAACCTCGGGGCGCGTCGCAACCAGTACGACCTGTGGCCACGCGTGACTGAGCGCGCGGATTCCGGGGCCACGCTCGTGTTCTTGCTTGACCTCAATGCCCCGCCGCGCGGCGAGACCCCCACGGCGGTGGCGGCGCTTGCACCGCATTTTGACAGTCTCACGCTCGGCCCCGTGCTCCCGCTCCGTCGCGGAACTGCCGAGGTCTCCGCGCGCCGCGCGTGGATACTTCACGGCTGGCGCGGCACGTGGCCGGTGGACCCCAACGACCCCAGGATCATTCCGTGACACACAACGCAACACTGGACGCCGCACTCGCCAGATGGTTTGACCAGCACGATCAGCGGCTCCACGACGATCTCTTCGAGTTCCTGCGCATCCCGAGCGTCAGCGCGCGCAGCGAGCACAACGGCGATATGCGCCGCGCCGCGACCTGGCTGCGCGACCATTGCGCGCGCATCGGAATGTCGGCCGAGATTCACGAAACCCCCGGGCACCCGGTCGTGCTCGCGGAGTGGCGGAAGGCGCCGGCTGGCGCGCCGACGGTGCTCGTCTACGGGCACTACGACGTCCAGCCGCCGGAGCCGCTCGAGCTCTGGACCTCGCCGGCATTCGAACCCACGCTGCGCGACGGCAAGATCTTCGCGCGTGGCTCCGTAGACGACAAAGGCCAACTCTGGCTGCACATCGCCGCGCTCGAGGCGCACTTGGCCACCCGCGGCGCCCTGCCCGTGAACGTGATCGTGCTCGCCGAGGGCGAGGAGGAGGTCGGCAGCGATCACCTCGCACCGTTCATCGAGCAGCACCGCCAGCGACTCGCCTGCGATGCCGTGGTGATCTCCGACTCCACGATGTTTGCGCCCGGCGTGCCGAGCATCCTGAGCTCGCTGCGCGGACTGGCCTATCTGCAGGTGGACGTGACCGGCCCGAACTCCGACCTGCATTCGGGGATGTACGGTGGCGCCGTCGTGAATCCCGCCACGGCATTGGCGCGCATCGTGGCGAGTCTTCACGATGCCGACGGCCGCGTGGCGATTCCGGGCTTCTACGACGCCGTGCGCGAGTTCCCGGCCAACGTGCGCTCAGGAATGCGGGCGCTGCCGTTCGACGAAACCGAGTTCAAGGCGCACCTCGGCGTGCAGGCACTCGGCGGCGAGCCCGGCTACACCACCCTCGAGAAGCTGTGGACGCGTCCCACCTGCGAGGTCAACGGACTCCTCAGCGGCTACACCGGCGAAGGCGCGAAAACCGTGCTGCCCGGCCACGCGATGCTCAAGGTCAGTTGCCGCCTCGTCCCGGATCAGGACCCGGACGAGATCGGCCGCCTCCTAGAGACTCACGTGAAGGCCGTGGCGCCCGATGGCGTAACGGTGAAGGTGACACATCTCCACGGCGGCCGGCCGTGGCGCGCGGATCTCGCGGGTCCGATCTTCGACGCGGCCGCGATCGCACTCCGCGGCGTCTTCGGCCGCGATCCCGTGATCGTCGGCGAAGGCGGCTCAATCCCGGTGGTAAACGACTTCGCTACGATCCTCGACGCGCCGGTGCTCCTCGTCGGCTTCGGCCTCCCCGGCGAAAACGCCCACGCCCCGGACGAGTGGATCAGCCAGGAGAACTTCCGCCTCGGGATGCGCGCAATCGCCCTGCTCTGGGATGGCCTCGCAGCGTCGTCGTGATCAAAGTCCCGCGAGCAGTGCGTCGTTGCTCGGCGTGCCCGCGATGCGCTTGATGAGCCACTCCATCGCCGACTGCGGCGGCATCTGCTGCAGGCCGCGGCGCAGCGTGTAGATCGCGTCAATCTGCTCCGCCTTGTAGAGCTTCTCCTCGCGGCGCGTGCCGGAGCTGGCGATGTCGAAGGCCGGGAAGATGCGCTTCTCGGCGAGGCCGCGGTCGAGCTTGATCTCGCAGTTGCCGGTGCCCTTGAACTCCTCGAAGATCACGTCGTCCATTCGCGAGCCCGTCTCGACGAGCGCGGTGGCGATGATCGTGAGGGAGCCGCCGCCGTGCTGCGGCAGGATGTTGCGGGCCGAGCCGAAGAAGGCCTTCGGACGCGCCATCGCCGAGGTGTCGAGACCGCCGGAGAGCGTGCGGCCCGTGCCCCGCTCGGCGGTGTTGAAGGCGCGCGCCATTCGCGTGAGCGAGTCCAGCACGATGATCACGTCCTTGCCTTGCTCGACGAGTCGGCGCGAGCGCTCGATGACCATCTCCACGACTTCGACGTGCCGCTTGGCGGGCTGGTCGAAGGAGCTGGCGATGACTTCGCCGACGCCCCAGGAGATGGCCTCGCTGACTTCCTCAGGGCGCTCGTCCACGAGCAGAATGAGCAGGACGGCGTTGGGGTGGTTGACCGCGATGCCTTCCGTGATGGCCTGCATCAGCATCGTCTTGCCGGCGCGAGCCGGCGCGACGATCAACGCACGCTGGCCGTAGCCGATCGGCGCGATCAGGTCGATGGCGCGACGGGTGACTTCGGGTCCGCCCTTGGCCGGCCGACCCGTCTCGAGCGTGATGCGACGCTCCGGGTACGAGGCGATCAGGGTCTGGAAGTCGGGGCGACGCTGTCCTTCCACTGGATCGGCGCCGTTGATCGAGACGACCTCGGCGACCGACACACGGCCGCGCGCATCGCGACCAGTACGTGCGACGATGGCGTCGCCACGGCGCAGGCCGTACTGCCGCACAATGTGTGGGTTCACCCAGGCATCGCCGGGTTCGTTGAGATAGCTGTACTCGGCGCGGCGAATGAAGCCGGCATCGCGCGCGGGATCGAACCATCCGCTGGCCTCGCCATCCACCACGAGGATCTGCGGTGGTGGGCCGCTCGGTTCGCGCGACTCGCGCGCGTCGTTCGGGGCGCCGTTCGGGTTTCCGTTGCCGTGCCGATCGAAGCGATCACGTCCGCGGCGCCCGCGGCCCCGCTGCCGGCGGCCGCGACGGCCGCGGCCAAAACGCTCATCCCGTTCTCCGCGATCCCCGCGGTCCTGCCACTGCCGTCCGTTGCCGTTCTGGTTCTGGCTGTTGGTCTCGCCGCCCTCTCGCGGCGTCCAGTCACCGCGCTCGCTCGCGTCGCTGCGTGCTTCCGCGGTCGGGCCATCACTCGCGCCGCTTGCGGCGCTCCCGGCGTTGCTGTCGCCGCCGTACGGCCCCTCGCTGTTCCCCGCGGCAGCCGACTCGCCATTCTCGTCGCCGCGCGTTCGACGCGGTCGCCCGCGCCGCGGACGTCGCTCGCGCCGCTCGCCGGAGTCGTCTGCCGGCGCACCGGAGCTGGACTCCGGTGCAGCGGATTCGGCAGGCGCGGCCGGCGCTTCGAGATACGGATCGGCTTCGGGAGCTGCGTCCGGCGCGGCGCCGCGACGCGGGCGCGCACTGCGCCCACGGCGGGGCGGACGTTCACTATCGGTCATTCGAGGGGGTGTAGGACCACTGAGGGGTCGTTGCGAACTCGTTGTCCGCGGACCAGCAATGTGAGTACAGAGCGTCCTGACGAAATCCGTCCGGAGACCCGGCCTTCTGCCGGGGCGCGACTCGCGCCACTGGCGAGTCGGGGGAGTTGTCGGGGAGCGCAACCGTCCGGGTGGGCAAAGGGCCTCACCGCGACGGGCGGTTGATTCAGTATGCCGAGTCCCGGTCCATCGCGCAAGCCTCTAGTCGGCGGGGACCTGCTCGCGCACGATCGTAATGAGCCGGCGGCACAGCCCAATGGCGCGCTCCACCCCAGCGCGCTGGCTCTCCGTGAGGTCCTCCATCTCCAGCAACTGCAGTTCGGCCAACAGCCCGGCGATCGGGTTGTTCAGCGTGTGCTGCAGACTCTTCCGCGCCTGGTTCTCCACGCAATCTCCGGTGCCGTGTGGCTCGGGGGACGTCTAGTTTTCGGGTATGGTCAAGTCCGCGCCCGACGCGCGCGCCGCCGTCGCGGCCGCTGTGAAAGCATACCGGCACGACGCCGACATCGCCAAGCTCCTGGCCACACTCGATGCGGTCTGCGCCCAGACCCCCAGTACGGCCGAGCTCATCGCCGCGGTTGAGCCGCACCGCGAGCTGCACGAGGTGGCGGGGCCGGTATACGAGCGCGTCGTGGAGCGCGAACCCGACAACGCGCAGGCGCTGGTGGCGCTGGCGAACGCGTACTGGCTCACCGGGCGCGGTCCTGACGTCGTTGGCGAGATTGCCGGCCGCGCGCTCGCGGCCGATCCGACCAATCGCGCGGCCTGGCACCTCTGGGCGCTGACGGAGTCATCGCCCCGCGGCCGGATGTCGCGGTGGCAACAGGTGACGCAGCGGTTTCCCGATGACAAGCTCGCGCACGCGGCCCTGGCCGACAACGCCACCAGCGTCGCGAGCGCCGAGAACGACCCGGTGGCGCTCAAACTGGCAATCGGCACATACGAGATGTTGATGGCGACCGCCGTCGAGGCGCGCGAACGCGAGGCGCTCGCCAACGCCCTCACCACGCTGCGCGGCTGGAAGTCGTAGCCGGCGTCAGGAGACGCGCGGCAGCCGCGCCACCGACGGCGGCAGGATGGCCGCCACGGCCGCCAGCAGCTCCTGGCCGGAGAACGGCTTGGCCAACAGTGGGCGACCGGTTGCCTTGATCACGTCTTCCGACTGCTCCGAGAGGTCGCCGCTCACGAACAGCGTGGACTCCCGCAGGACAGGTTGCCGCAGGACGGCCAGGTTGTAGAAGACATCGCCGCGCATCTCCGGCAATCGCAGGTCCAGCACCAGCGCATCGAACGGCTCCGACAGACGTTCCATCGCGTCCGTCGGCGACCCGGCGACCACGACCTCGCAGCCCGACTTCCGCAGGAGCGCCGCCATCACGCGGGCCACTGCGGGCTCGTCCTCAACGACGAGGATGCGGGCTGGGTGTTCAGGCGTCATCATCCGGCTCGAGGGTCTCGCGCGACGGCCCGTCGGGCATCAGGCGCGCCGCCACCGCCGCAAGGAAATCCTCGGGGGCGATGCGCTCGCGCGCCCGCGCCGTCGTCATCCCGCAGGCCCAGCGCATCGTCTTCGTCAGATGATGCGGGCTGGAGAAGCGCAGGTGCTCGGCGACGTCCTCGATCGCGTAGTCGGATTCGCGGAGAAACGCATACGCACGCAGCACGCGGGCGCCGGCAATCAACTCGCGCGGCGACGCCAACTGCGCGCGCTCGCACTCACGGTAGATCGTGCGACGCGAGATGTTCGCGGCCGAGGCGAGGTCGGGCACGCCCTTGAAAGCGGCCGGCGTGTGCACGACGCGCTCAATCGCCCGCGAGACCTCGGCCGGCAGCGCGCGCATCCGCGGCTGCAGTTTCGTCATCAACTGCTCCGAGAGTGCGACGCCCGGCTGACGCGTGAGCACGTTGCGAAGCTGCCGCGGGTCGTCGTCTACGCCGTAGAGCACGAGGTGCTCCATCCCTTCACGCCCGAGCTCGACCAACGGCCGCAGCGTGTGCGCGGCGAGCACGGAGTACAGAACGAAGGGCACCGAGCGGAACGTGCTGCGCAGCGTGCGAATGGGACCGGTCTGCGGTTGGGTCGTCGAGCCGAAGAAGGGATCGACGACGAGCACATCAACCGGCTGTCGCCGCACGATGCTGTCCGCGTGCTCCCAATCGAGGGCGACGTGGAGGCGGTCGTTCGTGGCCACTGCGCCGCGCAGACGCGCGAGCTTGGGTGCTTCAACACAGGCGGCGACGATCATCAATAACTCCCAAAAAGTGTGCAGAGTCTGTCCAGCGTGGCACAAAACTCACAAATGCTGACACAAAATGCTATTTAATCGCTGAAAATTTCACCGTACCATTCGGAGTCGCACCTCAACCGCTTCCCTGGAGACTCCAATGCGTACTGCCCGCCGCTTCTTCATCATCGTGCTTGCCCTCGCTGCTGCGTCCGCCACTGCCTGCACCAACCCGCTCGGCCCGAAGCCGTCTGGCGACACGGTCACCAGCTCGTCGATCTAAGTCTTCGCGGACCTCAGCTCACGCCGGCGGCCGAGCGCAGTTCGTCCTCGATCTGCGACATAAGCGCCGCCGGCAAGGGCGTGACGCTCGGACGTCGTCTGGCCGCTGCGGTCTCCACGGCGCTCAGGTTGTCGAGCAGCTCTTGAATCTGGAACTCGACTTGGTGCGCGCCGCTCGATCGGGCGAGTAGAAGGCCCCGCTCAAGCGAGGTGCGCGCCTCGTCGGTGCGACCGAAGCCGAGAAGTCCCGAGCCGGCGTCGCGTAGGTACTCGGCGCCGAGCCGCGCGGGAAGGTTCACAGAACTCAGCGCGCGCCGGTATTGCTCGAAGCTCGGCTCGCTGCCTTCGCGGGCGGCGAGATCCATCAGGTTCAGCTGTGCCTTCCAGCGCACCTCTTGCTCGTGCGCTCCCGACTCAAGTAGTCGGAGCGCGGCGCGCGCGGCATCCCACGCCCCGCAGACGCCGAGGAGGTTGCCAAGGTCCGACAACAACCGCTCGCGATCGCGTTCCCCGTCGCTGCGCTTGAGCGACTCGAACGCAAACCGCACGGCGCGCTCGTTGTCGCCGCGCAGACGTGCCAGCGAGGAGACGTCGTGCAGTGCCAGCGCGTGCAGGCGCCGGTCGCCTAACGACTCAGCCTCAGCGACAATCTCCGCGAGCTCGGCGTCGGCACCTGGAAGATCACCTCGGGACCACGTGACCTTCGCGAGGCCGATGCGCGCGTAGAGCACGCGGGCCCGGTCGCGCACGCGCCCTGCAAGGGTCGAGGCGTTCTGATAGCAGCGCTCCGCGTCTTCGAGCTGCCCCGCCGTGCGCAGACAGAACCCGCGGCGCATCAACGCATCGAAGGCAAGGTCCAGGTGGGCCCGACTGTCCACGTAGCGCGAGACGGTCCCGTACACATCGGCAGCAAGTACGAACTCACCGCGGAGCTCAAGTAGCGAGCCGAACGCATACACACGCGGCAGCATCGGCTGCGCATCCGGCTCGCCGAGCAGCACGATGCCTTCGACGATGCGTCGCAGTGCACTCTGCACTTCGGTGTCGTGGCCTGCGGCGTCGATCGCCGCGACGGTCGCCGTATGCACGGCGATGTTCGCATCCGCAATCAGAACGCCCGAGGTCACCCATTCGTCCACGAGGCGCAGCGTCAGAAATGCCGCCTGCGCCGTCGCGCCGGCGGGCGTGTCGATGCCGGCTGAAGCAACGGATTCCAGAAAGTCCACGTGCCGTAACGCGGGTTTTGGCCCCCGCGGTCGTCTAATAGGCATCCAACGCCTCCTGTTGTGGCAGGAATGTGGTCCTAGTGGCGACGAAGCGCAAGGAATCGTGTCACATCCTGACGAGCGCTACCTATTGCGGGGCGAGCGAGAGCCATCCCGAGGTCCGGCGGACACATACCTCGTGCCTTCGCGGTCGAGGCGGTCGAGCAGCCGCTCCAGCTCGTCTCCAAACACCTGAACCCTGGGGATGCGAAGCGGATCGAACGCCGGATCCCGAGGACTGCGCGCGGGACCGCCGGCAACCATAAGGATGGCATCGAATTCATACCGCACGGTGCGGCCGCTTCGTGGGTCGGTCCACGAGCCCCGGCGCAGGATCGAGCGATCGGCCGGCCAGATGCCGAGGGGCAGGGCAAAGGTGCGCGGTGCGAGGCCGGCGACCGCGGAATCCAAGGCGAGCTGGGCGCGGGCAATCTGCTCCTGCGCCTGCGCGCTCGACATCCGCGAGAGGTTGGCGTGCCAGAGCGTGTGGTTGCAGAGCTCGTATCCGTTCGTGGCGAGGTGGCGCACCTTGAGCGCGCGCCACTCGCTGCGCTGGCCTTGGATTCCCTTGTCGCCGAACAGGGCGTGCCCTTCGTCGGCGGCCGTCAGAACGCAGAACGTGGCGCCTCCCTTCCACTCGGGATGCCGCGCCGCGAACGCCTCCCAGACGCCCACCGCTGATGTCGGGTCGATGCGGAGCCGACCACCCTCCTCGAGATAGCGAAACTGCCCTGGCGAGGCATCGTCGAACGTGATGACGACCGGCGAGAGCCCAGGTGGGAGGTCGATCTCACCGCGCACGAGTTGCCGCACGGTGATCGGGCGGTACCCGCGCGCGTGCAGCAACTCGAGGTCGCGCGCGAAGCGTTGCCAGTGCCGCGACCATCGGCTCTCGCGGGTGCCAATGAGATGGTACTCGAGCACCGGAATGCGGCCGAGCTCATTGGGCGTGAGCCGACGTTCCTGCGCTGCGGAGCGCACCGGCTCCGGCGGCCGTGCCGCGGCGCGGCCCTCAATCGTCGCACTGACGAGGCCGAGCGTGACCAGCATCACGCAGAGGTTCACTGCGAACTGATTCATACCGAAACGTATTGGTATGGTCACGGTGTGCGTGTGGCAGGGTATTTGCACTCAACATCGGGGTAGAGTCCCCGTGAAGGCGGTGACAGAGCGCGGTACCGGCGGGTAGTGCGCACGAAGAGCAGGTCTCAATCTGGCGCGGGCGAGGTGAGGAATGACGATGGACGTGATGGTAGAGTGGGATCAGTCGGAGCCGACGGCCGGGGCGATCGCACGCGTGAGTGCGGTGGCCAACGGCGAAACGCTCGAGCGTCCCACGCGCGAGATCGTCACCCTCTACGGTACGCCGACGCCGGAGTCGCTCGCGCTGGCGCTCGCCGCCGCGGTTGAGATCCGCAAGGCGAGCCAGTCGCCGCTGACGACCGGCGAGTTCGACGTCATCACGGGCGAGGGCGCCGTCGGTGGCGCCGCGTTCCACGATCGACGCACCGGCGAGATCATCAAGCGCGAGCTCTCGATTCCGCTCACGGTGCTGCGCGAGACCGCGGCAGAGCTGCTGGCCGAGGGCGGCCACGGGATCCGGCGCCTGCTCGCGGGGCTCCTGATGCCGGACTGGCCCGAGGGCACGCGGCGCGCGCTCACGCTGCAGATGGCGCCCGCCGGCGCGCCGGCCCGGACCTCCGACACCCTCGCAATGCTGCGCGAGGCGGACGCCGAGAACTTCGCCGATCCCGAGTAGGCGCCGCCTGGCGCGCTCAGGCCGCGGACCCTGCCGCGCGTGGACCTCCTCCACGCGCGGCATTTTCCTTACTCCCTGGTCGAGGTTGGCCTTATTGACCCCCGTCCCGCCCGGGTGCAACATCTCAATCCCTGAAACGCCCGCCGGCGGCGGGAGGAGGGATGTCCGATGCGGGAATACAAGAGCGCCGAAATCCGGAACGTTGCGGTCGTTGGGCACGGTGCGAGCGGGAAGACCACGTTGGTCGACGCGCTCGCTTTCGTTTCAGGGACGTCCCGACGACACGGCTCGATAAAGGACGGGACGGCGCTCACGGACTTCACCCCGGAAGAGGCGGCCCGTGGCTATTCCATCGCCCTCGGCTGCGCGTACGCCGAGTGGCGTGACTCCAAGATCAACCTGCTCGACACGCCGGGGTACGCGGACTTCGCTGGCGATGCCATCGCCGGACTCGTCGCGGCCGATGGCGCCCTCGTGACCATCGGCGCAACCAGCGGCGTCGAAGTCGGCACCGAGCGGATGTTCCGCGAGGCCATCAAGCGCAAAGACCCCGTGCTCTTCGTGGTCTCGATGATGGACAAGGAGAACGCCGACTTCGACAAGGCCTACGCGGCAATCAAGACGCGGCTGACACCGAAGGTCGTTCCTGTCGAGATCCCCATCGGCGCCGGCGCCGGGTTCCGCGGCATCATCAACCTCTTCACCAAGAAGGCGCACCTCTTCAAGCCAGGCACCAAGGCCGGGGAGTACGAGGAAGTCGACATCCCCGAGAGCGAACGGGCGCGCTTCGAGCGCTACCACGCCGAGATGGTCGAGGCCATTGCCGCGACCGACGACGCGCTGCTCGAACGCTTCTTCGCCGGCGAGGAACTGCCTGGGGACCTCGAGATGCAGGCGATGAAGGAGGCGATGAAGCGCGAGGAGATCTTCCCGCTGCTCTGCTGCTCCTCGCAACTCACCTACGGCGTGCGCACCGTGCTCGATCTCCTCGTGCAGCTGATGCCCAACGCGTACGAGATGGAAGAGCTGCACGCCCTCAAGGGCGCCGAGGGCGATCACACCGTCGAAGTGCATCCGCGCGAAAATGCCCCGTTCACCGCGCTGGTCTTCAAGACCACGACCGAAGCCCACGTGGGCGAGGTCAGCTACTTCCGCACGTTCAGCGGTGTCGTCGCCAACGGCGCCGAGGTCTACAACGCGACGCGCTCCGTGCCCGAGAAGCTCTCGCACCTCGGCGTGCCGCAGGGCAAGGACCGCATCGAAGTCTCGCGCCTCTATCCCGGCGACATCGGCTGTGTCGCAAAGCTACGCAACACACACACGAACGACACGCTGAGCACGAAGGAGCACCCGGTGCGGATGCCGGCGATTCCGTTCCCGGACCCGCTGGTGAGTTTCGCCATCGAGGCCACGGCGCGCGCCGACGAGGAAAAACTCCAGCAGGGCCTGCATCGCCTGCACGACGAAGACCCGACGATCCAGACGCACTACGAGGCGGAGACGCACGAGACGATCGTCGAAGGACTCGGTGAGCGGCACCTCGAGGTGGCGCTGTCGCGCCTGGAGCGGCAGTTCGGCGTGAAGGCCGCGCTGCATCCCCCGCGGGTGCCGTATCGCGAGACGCTACTTGGAGCCGCCGAGGGTCAGGGCCGCCACAAGAAGCAGACGGGCGGCAAGGGACAGTTCGGCGACTGCTGGGTGCGTATCCGACCACGGCCGCGCGGCGCGGGCTACAACTTCGTGGACAGCATCTCGGGCGGCGTCATCCCGCGGCAATACATCCCGGCGGTGGACAAGGGCGTGCAGGAGGCGGCCGAACGCGGCGTGCTCGCGGGCTATCCGGTGGTGGACTTCGAGTGCGAAGTCTTTGACGGTTCGTACCACTCGGTGGATTCCAACGAGGCGTCATTCAAGATGGCGGGCATCCTCGCGTTCAAGACGATCGCGCCCAAGGCGCGCCCAGTGCTGCTCGAACCGCTGATGCACATCGAGGTGCTCACGCCGGACTCCACCTTGGGCGACGTGATGGGTGACCTGAGCGGGCGTCGCGGGCACATCCTGGGCACGGAGCCCGCCAACGACGGCAACGGCACGGTCGTGAAGGCGGTGGTGCCGCAGGCCGAACTGCATCTCTACGCGACGCGGCTCCAAAGCATCACGCACGGCTACGGGAGCGTGCGGTACCGGCTGCACGGGTTCGAGCAGGCGCCGGCGGAAGTGGTGGCGAAAGTGACGAAGGCGGCGGCCGAGTAGGCCGCCGCCTTCGTGGGGCGTCACGCGGTTCGCGTGCTCACACCTTGTGGTACGCAATCCGCGCCGACTCCGCCCGGTCCGGCGCCACGTAGATCTCGAAGTCGCTGAAGAAGCTCGGCGCCTCGACCTGCAGCACGCGCAGCACCGCCACCGCCATCCGCCGGATCTCAAACTCCGCGCCCTCGCTGGAGCGCAGCTCGAGCATCGTGCGCCAAGCGCGCACGTTGCCGGTGACCACGATCTTGGTCTCGGTCGAGTTGGGCAGCACGCCGCGCGCGGCCTCGCGCGCCATCTTCCTACGGTGGACCTTGTCGTCCACCCACCGATAGCGCTCCATCAGCTGGTCCACGAGCGCGACGTAGGTGGACTGCGCGCCCTCGACCTGCTGCTTCCACGCGGCCAGGAGCGCGTCGTCGCCGAGGATCGCCGGCGGCACGACAAACGCGGCGTCCGACTCGTCCACGTAGCGCTGCGAGAGTTGGCTGTACGCGAAGCCCGCGCGGTGCCGCACAAGCTCGTGCGTCAACGACCGGCTCACGCCCTCGAGCAGCAGCGAGTAGTTCGCGTGCTCGAGCACGGAGCCGTGCCCCTGCTTCTTGATGTTCTCCAGGTAGTCGCGCGTCGTGCGGCTGGCCGGGTTGCGCTGGCTCATATAGCAGAGGCGGCCGGCGAACTCCGCGAGGCGCTCACCGTCGGTGCTCTCGCCGATCCAGTTCACCGGAAGGTGAGCGGGCTCGGCGAAGACGGGGCGGGAGAGGACGGAGACTCTGGGCTCGGTGAAGAAGTGCGGCATTTGCGGGGTTGGGGCGGGCGACTGCAGTTGTGAGTGTTGAGTTGTGAGGTGTGAGTGGACTGCAACTGCAACGACAACTGCAACTACAAACACAACCGCAACTGCGGGCGGCGGCTCACAACTTCTCAAATCTACTCGGGATACTCGTCGAGCAGGGCGAGGCGGTCGGCGTTCCAGGCCTTCTCGCGGACGATGTGGTCGAGTGCGGCGCGCGCGCGGGCGGGGAGCGGGGAGAGTGCGGGGTCGTACTTCACGTCGTCGAGTGCGCGTGCGTTGGGCTCGGCGATGACCACGCCCGGGTTGAGTATTGCGTCGGGGTCGAAGGCCCGCTTGACCGCCGCGAAGGTGGCGACGGCGTTGGCGCTCCAGAGCCTGCCGAGCAGTGGCGCTCGGAGCCGACCGTCGCCGTGCTCGCCTGCAGCGGTGCCGCCGAGGGATGCGAGGAGCTGTGTGGTTTCGCGGACGAGACCCTCGAGGCGGGCGCGCCAGCCGGGCTCACAGACATCGACAAGCGCATTCACGTGCGCGTGGCCATCGCCGGCGTGGCCGAAAATCACGCCACGGAAGCGCGCGGACTTGAGCGCCGCGCGGACGCCGCGCACATACTCGGCGAATCGGGCGGGCGGCACGCAGCCGTCCTCGATCACCTGCATCGACTGGAACTTGGGCGCGAGCTTGTTGAGGATCGGGCTCGCGGCGTGCCGCAGCTTCCAGATGCGCGCGAGTCGCTCGGCATCGGTCGCCGTCTCGAGAAACAACGCACCGCCCGCCTCGCACCAGCCCGCGAGATAGCGGATGCGATCCGCTGCGAGTGCTTCGCTCGCCTCTTCCGCCTCGACCACGAGCACGGCCTCGAGGCCGGGGGGGAGCAGCACCGGAAGCGGATCCCCGCCGCTGGCCGCGATCTCCAGAAACGACTTGTCGAGCAGCTCCACCGCGGAGGCGCCGTTCTTGGCGAGCCGGCCGGCAGCGGCGGCCGCGCCCTCGAGATCGGGAAACCCCGCGATCAACGAGGCCACGCCGCCGGGCTTGGGGGCGAGCATCAGCTCGACGCCCACGATGATCGCGAGCGTGCCCTCCGAGCCGACAAGCAAGTCCACGAGGTCACCGCTCGAGAGCCACTCCGCCACGCCGTAGCCGGACGATTGCTTGCGCACGTCCCGCATCTGAAACGCCGTGGGGCCCGCGGTGCGCGCGGTCGGCGCGACCTCGGCGAGCAAGCGCGTGATCGCTGCCACCGGCGCGGCCACCGGAAGCCCACGGCGCACCCACGCGCGCGTGCCGTCCGCGAACACGCAGTCGAGTCCGCCGACCCAGCGGCGCATCGCACCGTGCCGTACCGTCCGTGCGCCCGCGGCATTGGTGGCACACATCCCACCGATGGTCGCGAACGCGCTGCTCGACGGATCCACCGGCAGCGTGAGTCCGTGCGCGCCGGCGGCACGTTCGACCTCGTCGCGCGTCACGCCGGGCTCCACCGTGACCATTCGCGAGGTGGGATTCACGGCCCCCAGCGCGCGGAGCCGTGAGAGATCCACGATGACGCCGGCGCCCAGTGCGCCGTTCGCCATCGAGCTGCCGCTCCCGCGCGGTGTGAGGGCGATGCCGTGCTCGGCGGCCCAGCGCACGAGCGTCACCACATCGTCGCCGTCGGCGGGCCTCGCCACCGCGGCGGGCAGGATGCGCCCCACGCCGGCCGACTCGCTGTAGACGGCACAGGCATCAGGATCGCTGCGAAAGACGCCGCGAAAGCCCGGAGGCGCGCCGATCGCGTCCAGCACGTCGGTGGTCAGCCCCCGACGGCGACGAGCGTGAAGGGCCGCGCCTTCACGCGCCGCACCAGACGCCGGAGCGCCGTGTTGCTGAGGAGCGCGGCCAGCCCGGCGATCATCAGCGACTTCACCTCGCGCCGCGAAATCTTCACGGCGCCGCCGGGCGTCAGCATCGCGCGCGACCCCGAGAGGTCGCGCAGCGTGGCATACGCGAACAGCAGCGGCAGGATGCAGAACGCGCGGATGGCGACCGCACGACGCGGAATCAGCAGGATGTACTCGAGTGCGTCGTCGAGATCCACGCGCGCCAGTTCGATGAACCGCTCCACCGCCCGGTGGTTGTGCTCCACGTGCTGGGCCGAGAGCAGGGTCTCGTGCGAGCTGCCCTGCGCCTGCAGGTCGTGCGCGGGGATGTAGATCGAGTTCTCGTGCTGCGCGTCGTGCGCGATGTCCTTGAGGATGTTGACCGTCTGCAGGGCTTCGCCGAACGCCTTGCACTTGGCCCACAAGCGCTCGAACTCGCGCCGGCCGACCGCTGGCGCGTGGAGATGCCAGAGCTCGGTCAGCATACAGCCCACCGTGCCTGCGACGTAGTAGCAGTACTCTTTGTACTCGGCGAGCGTCTGGATGCGGATGCCGTGCGGGTACGTGCGCACGAACTTCGCCATTCCCACGCCCATCTCGCGGACCCAGTGGGCTACGCGCTCCTGGGTGCGTTGGGGGAGCGTCCGGAAGAGGACGAGCACGAGGTCCGTGCGCGCGACGAGCGCGAGATGCGCGGCGTCGCCCTTGAGGTGCGCAGCCTTTGCGGGAAATGCATCGGCGGCCTCACGGTCGCGTAGCGTGCGTAGGAACTCATCCAGCAGCGCGGCACGCTCGTTGGGCGGCGTCGAGTTGTCGTCCTCGATCGTGTCAGCGATGCGGCAGAGCAGATAGGCCGCGAGCACGGCGCGCCCCAGATCGCCCGGCAGGAACCGGATGCTGATGGCGAAGGTGCGCGAGACATCCGGCAGGATGGCGTGGCCAAAGCGCTCCGCCTCGCGGATGCGTGGCAGGGGGTCGGCCGACGGAATGTAGGGTGCCGGGGGGTGCATCCCGTCAAAATAGCTTCTTCTGACGGGCCTCGCCGAATTCGAGGCGATCAAGCGACTGCTCGATCGCGAGCTGCGCCTGGTGCGCATCGCGCCGGTAGTTGCGGCGGGTGACCCAGGCCGTCCACACCGCGAGCAGTGCCCCGGCCGCGACCGCGAGCGGCGGAATCACACTGAGTGCGACACCGATGGTGGCAATGCCGACTCCGCTGACGAGCCCCCACGCCGCCGCCTTTGCGGCGCCGGCGCGCCGACCGTGCAGCGCCGCCTCGATGCGCACGTGCGAGCGGCCCGCATCGGCGGGCACGACCGTGGCGCTGACCTCGTCGGCGCGCGCGAGCGGAAAGCCGCGGCCATTGAGGTTGGTGAGTTGCCGCAGTGCGCCGGCGAATCCGCCGCGGGGACCCCAGACCACACGGTCCGGAAAGCGACGCAGCACCTGCAGGTTCTCGGTGCTGTCCATCGCCTCGCTGAGTCGCGCCATCACGGCGCGCGCGTCGCCGGCTACGACGCGGGTCGCGGCGAAGTTCGCGGGTCCCGCCGCGCGGGCCAGCAGTCCCGATTCGTCGGGCAGCGCCACACGCATCCGCTCTTCGAGCAACGCCTGCTTGAGCGCCTCGGCGCTGAGCCCGACCTCCGCACCGAGTGCGACGAGTTCGGATTCGGAGAGCGTGTCCGGCACGCTGGTGCTCGCGGCCTGGAGCTCCGCCGCGCGCGCGAGCACGCGTTCGAGTGCCGCGCGGTGGAGGACGGGGGGCGTGATGTCGTTCACGGTCAGATGCCCATAAAGGACAGCTCAATCTGGCGTTTCATCGCGTCAATCATTTCATCGGGCATCGGAAACAGCGAGGCGAGCAGCGCCGCGGCGCCGCCGTCGGGTGCACTGCGTCCCATCTGCGCGAGATACCAGCGCGCGTAGCGCTCGCCGGCACCGGGAATCATCCGCTCGACGATCAGCGCGCCGCCGCGGACGAGTCCCGCGCCGGCGAGACGCGTCCCGGCGCCCGCGCGTTGCTGGGCCGGCGTGAGGTTGTCGTCAATCGCAACCTTGGCGATCGCACCCGCGGCTTCGTGTGCGAACACGTAGAGGAGTGCTTCTGCCGAGTCCGGCGCGGCCGGATACGGCACCGCATACTGATTGGCGCTCTTGCCAGCCGGCAGTGCGCGGCCCTCGCCCCCGAGCACCATCGAGAGAATGAGGTCGCCACTCGGCTGCTGCGTGTGATTCAGGAAGCGCTGCATCGCCGGCCGCCACTCCCGCTGCCACAGCGAGTCGGCGGTGGCGAGCGCGGCACCGCGTCGCCGATGCTCGTCGAGCCAGAACTGCTTGTAGAACTTCTCGCGTTCGTCGTTGAGTGCCTCGACGAATCGCTTGGCCCAGGCGCGATCGTCGGGCCGCGGGAAGTACTGGGCCAGGAACGCGATGATGGCGGCGATCTCGCGACTCCGCGCGCTCTGCGGATTGCCTTCGGCGCGCTGGAAGTACTCGAAGGCCTGGACCATCTCTTCCCACGAGCCGAAGTAGAGCGCGAGGAACTGCGGATTCAGCAGCAGGTTGCGTGCAGTCGCCGTGCCCGAGAGCTCGTCGCGCGCGGCATCGAAGGCCGTGTAGACGGAGCGCGTGTTCTTCAGGATCATCATCCGCTGCGCGTACTCACGGGCGAAGATCGGCACCGTCGCGGTGTCGTCCTGGAGCAGCGCAAAGCCGTGGAGCCAGAGATCCACGTGCTCCCGCGTCTTGATGGGCCACTGCGGGCCGGGCGGTGGCGCTGGCTCCTCGGCGCGGCGACGCTGGGCGCCGGCGGGCGCGGCGGCGAGCGTCGCGACCGCGAGGGCGAGTGCTACGCGGCCGAGCGGCCGCAGGTGACGCAGAACTTCCATTCCGATTCGATCTCCGAGCTACAGCCGGGACAGCGGCGCACCGTGAGGTTGATCCCGCAATGAGGGCAGTACTTCGCGGCGCGGGCCGCGGGCAATGCCCCAGAGCAGTACGGACAACCGGTGAACTCCGTGTCGGCGGGTGTGGCGGTGGCGGCAGCGACGGGCGCGGGAGCGACCGGCGCCGGAGCGACCGGCGCCGGTGCGAGTGGCGCGCCTGCCGCGACGGGCGTCGCGGGCGCGGCGAGCGCCTCTTGTACCACCGCCGACGCGATTGGTGTCGACGGACGAATGTCGATGTTGGTGTCGCCGGCGAGCACGCGTTGCACGGCTTCGGTCGAGAGGCGCACGCTGGCGTTCAGGTACGTGCGCAGCACGCCGAGGTCGGGGTTGGGCGACTTGAGTTCGTTCCGCAGGTCGTCCTGCAGCAGGTCGTCGGCGAACACGTAGTCGCGCTCGCCGGCGACGAGCTGCATCATCGTGTGCAGGTAGTCCTCGTGCGTCTCGAGCGCGCCGTCCCGCCGCGCCGCCTTGTAGGGCACGAGCTTGTCGAGGATCTCGCCAAGGTCGAGTGGGCGCGCGAGGGCGTTGGCGGCGTTGGCCGTCACGACGAGGCGGCGGAAGAGGAGGTCGAGGGCGTCCATTCTAGGGCACGCGCGGCAAGGCGGGGGCTGCCTTGAAGCTAGCCGAGTCGGGGAAGGCCGCGACCTCGTGCACGCGTCCGCCCTTGGCGCGGTAGGCGTCGAGCCACGAATCGAATCCGGACTCCACGGCTCCGCCGGACGCGCTGCGGTCGGCCGCCGCGCTCGTCGCCAGATGATTTGCGTACTCGTTCTGCGGGTGCCCGTTGTGCCCGCGCACCCAGCGCCACTCTACGAGATGCGTGCCCGCCGTGCGCAACGCGTCGTGCCACAACGCGAGATTCTCGATCGGTCCAGTCTTTCGCTTCCAGCCGGCGCGAGCCCAGCCGTGCACCCACGAGGTCATCCCATCGACGATATAGCGCGAGTCCGTCGTGAACACGACCCGGAAGCGCTGTCCCTTGGCTCCAAGCGCGTCGAAGGTCTCGATCACCGAGCGGAGCGCCATTCGGTTGTTGGTTGTCGCCGGCTCGCTGACCCAGAGGTCCCGCCGCGAGATGCGACCGTCCGCGTGACGAAACTCGATGAGCACGCCAGCGCCTCCGGGATTGTCGCCCTCCTTGCCGTTCCCGAGGCAGGACTCGTCGGCGTAGACCGCGACGAGCGGGAGCGCGCTCACTGCACGACCTCGAGGGCGTCCGTTTCGTCGAGGAAGAGCGTGAGCGCGGAGCCCGTGGACGGGTGCCGCGCCAGGATGGCCTCGCGGCCCTTGATCAACGTAAGTCGCTCGGGCACGACGACGTACTCGGTGCCGCGGCGCATCACCATAATGCGGCGCTGGTCCACGATGGCGCGCTCGAGCGCGTCGTACTGCCGCACGCTCAGCTGCCCCACGCAGTGCCTCGGGGTCCGCTCCAGCCGCGGATGAAGTCGGTCAGCACTTCGGTGGCGGTGACGATCTCGGAGACCGGCACGAACTCCTCGGCAGCGTGCGCCACGGCGATGTCGCCCGGGCCGAAGCAGATGGCGGGGATCCCCGCGGCAGTCAGCAACGCGGCATCGGTCCAGCACGACAGCCCCTCGATCGGCGCCGGTGTGCCCTGCCGTTCCGCGCTCTCACGCAGCGCACGCACGAGTGCGTGATCCGTCGGCACGTCGTTGGGTGCCTGCACGAGTCCAGGCCGTACCTGCGCCTTGAAGTTCGGGACGCGCGACCGCACCCGCGCGATCGCCGCCTCAAGCTCTGCGGCAAACACGCGCCCGTCCTCGCCTGGAAGGGTGCGGCGCTCCAGCCCCACTGTGCACCAGGCGGGATACGCGCTCAAGGCGTTCGTGCTGTGAATGGCGCCCGCGTGGAACGACGCGCGGCCGAGCAGCGGATGCGTGCGCTCGCTGAGCGCGCCGTGCTGGTAGGCCTCGAGCTCGGCGAGCAGCAGGGCCGCGTGCGTGATGGCATCCACGCCGATGTCATAGCGCGAACCGTGCGCAGCGCGGCCCTCGACGTGCACGTCGGCCCAGGCAAAGCCACGGTGGGCGGGACAGATGGCGAGCCGCGTCGGTTCGGTGACGATGGCCGCGTGGGCCGTGACGCCGAGGTCGAGCAGGGCGCGCGTGCCGGCGCTCTCCCACTCCTCGTCCACTACGGCGGCGATGATGACCTCACCGCCGAGGCCTTCGTGCGAGGCGCGCAGCGCGGCAGCGCACATCGCGGCGACGCCCGCCTTCATATCGGCGCTGCCGCGCCCGTAGAGGCGTCCGTCGCGGATCGTTGGCTCGAACGGCGGATGAATCATCCCCTCGACGCCGACCGTGTCGAGATGGCCGTTGAGCATCAGTGAGCGTCCGCCGTGTCCGCCGCCGATGCGGGCGAGCACGTTCGGGCGATTGTTGCGCGCGTCGATGAGGTCGACGGCGAAGCCCCAGGCCGTGAGCGTCGCCGCCAGAAACTCAGCAACCCCGCGCTCGCCCGGCGCATCCTGGGCAAAGGCGGGGTTGCGAGAGTCGATGGCGACGAGCGCCTGCGTCAGGGCGACGGCGTCGCCCGGCGGAATCGGGTCACGCCGCACGGCCGCCGCCAAGACTCACTTCTTGGGCGCGGGCTTCTTGGCGGGCGCGGCCTTCTTGGGCGCAGGCTTCTTCGCCGGCGCGGCCTTCTTCGCGGGCGCCTTCGCTGCGGGCTTGGCCGCGGGCTTCGCGGCAGCCTTGGCGGGCGCAGCCGCCTTCGCCGGCGCGGCCTTCGCGTCGGCCTTGGCCGGCGGAAGCTTGCCCTTGTTCTTCTTGGACCACGCGGCCTCGGCCTCCGCGATCAGCTTGTCGGCCTCTTCCTGCGTCATCTGGCCGCGGCGGACCATATACTGCACGAGGTCGCGCGCGGACTCGATGGCGAAGGCGGTCAGGCCGGCGGCGGCACCGATGACTTCCTTCATCGCGGCGGCCATCTTGCTGCCCGCCTCCAGGGAGATCTCGTGCGCCTTGGCCGCCATCTCAGCGACCGTGTCGCGGACGTCCGCGCCGCGGTGGCCGGGGCTGCGCTTGGGTGGGACTGGCTTCTCGGCGGCGTCAGCCGGCTTGGGCGTATCGGGCATTGGAAAGTTGGGATGCTCTGTTGCGAGGTGCTGCGCTAGATGAACGGCGCCAAGTATATGATTTTTTTGACGATACGCAAGGGACGGCGGGGGTGAATTTCGAGGCATTTTTCACAGTGTGTGCGCTGATTTATACGGACAACACACAAACACAATAAAGACAGTAAAGTGACACTTCCGCTGGAAGGCGTGCGAATTCTAGACTTGTCGCGAGTACTCGCCGGGCCGCTCGCGACGATGATTCTTGGCGACTTGGGCGCCGATGTCCTCAAGATCGAGCGACCGGGCGCCGGCGACGAGACCCGCGGATGGGGGCCCCCCTTCGACGAACGGGGCGAAAGCGCCTACTACCTCGCCATCAATCGCAACAAACTCAGCCTCGCGGCCGACCTCACCAGCGCCGCCGATCGTGAGTTGCTGGGCACTCTCATCGCCGGCGCGGACGTCGTGCTCGAGAACTTCCGGCCTGGCACACTCGAGCGGTTCGGCCTCGGCGCGGCCGAGCTGCTGGGGCGGCATCCGCGGTTGATCTGGTGCACCATCACCGGATTCGGGCTCGAGAGCCCACGACCGGGCTACGACTTCGTCGTGCAGGCAGAGTCGGGCTGGATGGCCATCACGGGCGAGCCCGACGGCGCGCCGATGAAGGTGGGTGTCGCGCTCGCGGATGTATTGGCTGGCAAAGACGCGGCGATTCAGGTGCTCGCAGCGCTTGCGGGTCGCACACGCGGCCGCGGCGAGCGGCGCTTGTCGGTCTCGCTGCTGCACTCAGCCACGTCCGCGCTCGTGAACGTCGCGCAGAACGCGCTCGTGACAGGCACCGAGGCGCGGCGCTGGGGCAATGCGCATCCGAATCTCGTCCCGTATCAGGTCTTCGATGCGCAGGATCGCCCTATCGTGATTGCCGTGGGCAGTGATGCGCAGTTCGCCAGCTGCGCGCGCGCGCTCGGGCTGGATTCGCTTGCGGACGATGCGACGCTGGCGACGAACGCAGGGCGAGTCGCCGCGCGCGAGCGCGTCGTGCGCGAGATCGCTGTACGTGTGCAAAGTGCCCCCGCCGCGCAGTGGATCGCCGCCCTCGATGCCGCCAACGTGCCCTGCGGTGTGGTGAAGCCGGTGCTCGAGGCACTGCAGGCGGTGCACGGCTCCGCGCTCACCGGCATCGCTCCACTGGCGCCGATGCAGATTCGACGTCCGCCGCCGCGACTCGACGAGCACGGCGCCCGCGTCCGCGCACTCGGGTGGGAGGCGTTTGCCGAGGGCTGAGTCACGTTGTGACTGCCTTGTGACTCGGCGCTGGGGGCCTTCGTCTTTGCTGTGCGACGGACCTGGAGTCGAGGGTCGGTTGGCTGTGCGTGGCCCTGTCCGCGACGCGAGTGTTGGATTACACTAGCGTCGTGCCTGTGAAATCGACTGAGCCCGCTCCGCCGGACGATCTCCTCGACGCCGATCAGGCGGTCATTGACCGCGTGCTCGCCGGGGACCGCAATGCCTTTGGCATACTGATCGAGCGATATATGGATCCCCTATATCGCCACGCCTACAGTATGACGGGCAGCGCGGACGTGGCGGAGGACATCGTGCAGGTCTCCTTCATCAAGGCGTTCCAACACCTTGGTGAGGTTCGGGGCCGGTTCGATGCCTGGGTGTTCCGGATCGTGGCCAACGGCTGCAAGGACTGGCTGAAGAACATCCGGCGGACCCACCTGAGTTACGAAGAGGACGATCAACCGTCTTCTTTTGAGACTCCGGACGAGGAGTTGGATCGTGGCGAGCTTCGGCGTGACCTGGATAAGGCGCTGGCGGCCCTCCCCGATTCGTTGCGGGAAGCGTTCGTGATGAAGCACGTCGAGGGTCGCTCGTACGAGGAGATGGCCGTGTTGCTCGACGCGTCGGTCGGTGCCCTGAAGATGCGTGTCCACCGCGCCCGTGAGGCGCTGCAGAAGCTGCTGGAGGAGAGATACTCGTGATGCACGATCCCCTTGATTCGCGCGCCGTGAACGTGCCGGCGACTGACTCCCGCGCCCGCGCGGAAGCCGAGCCGCAGGCTACCGACCGCGAGGTCCCGCTCGATGCCCGCGAGCTGCCGCAGAACCTCCACGCCTGGCTGGATGGCGAGCAGGTGGCGGAGGCCGCGCTCTCCGGCAACGAGCGTGAGGTCGCGCTCTGGAAGCGGATTGACGCCGAGGCGGGCCGTCGCCGCCGGATGGTGACGCCGGCCCACGTGCCGGCGCAGATCCTGGCCAAGCTCGCCGACGACTAGGGCAGCGGGTCGCGGGGTATTGCAACCGGCCTCCTCGTGGGGCCGGTTTTTGTTTTCCCCCCAGCGCGGGCCGCCAGCCCGCGTGCTAAGTTCGAGCCTCATTTTCTTCGCGGAGCAGAGCACCGATGAGCGCACACCGCCGCATTCGTCCCGGCGGGGACGAGTTTGCCCCATTCTACGCGGGCTACGTCCAGCAAGTCCCCGACGGTGACATCGTCGAGGCGCTGATCGGTGGCGCCGAGATTGCCTCGGCACTCCTCGGCGACATCCCGGAGGAGATCGCCAACCGCGCCTACGCGCCGGGCAAGTGGACGCTCAAGGAAGTCGTCCTCCACTGCGCCGACGCCGAACGCATCTTCACCTATCGCGC
>CAYPYY010000024.1:28414-30485 GCA_964414995.1 uncultured Gemmatimonas sp. | reverse complement strand
AGCTTCTCGACGTAGCGCTGGTCTGGCGCGAGCCACGCGATCGGCGTGTCGTCGCCCGCGGCCGCGATCCGCTCGCGCCCGAACTTGGAGATGGGCGCAAACGGATTGTCGTTCACCTCGCTACCTTCGATCACCGGCACCGCCGGGTCGAGAAGCGTCGTCAGCGCGCGCAGGATGCGCGACTTCGCCTGGCCGCGGGTGCCAAGCAGGATGAAGTGGTGCCGCGAGAGCAGGGCATTCACGATCTGCGGCATCACGGTGTCCTCGTAGCCGAGGACGCCGGCGAACAGCGGTCGTCCGCTCGTCAGCCGCGAGAGCAGATTAGCGCGCAGCTCGTCCTTGACGGAACGGGTGCGGCGCGCGGGCGAACCGAACTCGGAGACCTTGAGGGCGCCGAGTGTGCGTGGAAGCGAAGGGGTCACGAGACGAGTCGGATGTCGACGAGGTTGTCGTAGAACACCGGCCCCGCGCCCATATCGGTGAGCAGCTGCGAGGTGGTGGCGTTCACGTTCTTGCCATCCGGCGACAGCTTCGCCCACCAGATTCCCGGTGCCCAGGCGACGCCCTCGCGGATGCCTTCGCGAATGCGCGCGCGCGCCGTGAAGTTCCCGCGGTCGTTGGCGACTTCGACCATCGCCCCCTCGGCGATGCCGCGGCGTTCGGCGTCGGCGGGGTGCAGCGCGACCTCGGGTTCACGGGCCGCGCGCTGGAGCGGTCCGACGTTGACGAACGTCGAGTTGAGGAACTGGTGCGCCGGCGAGGAGATGAGCGTGATCGGGTAGCGCGCGGCGAGCGCCGGCACGTTCTCCGGGAACTCGTACGGCGGCGTGAACGCCGGCAACGGATCGAGGCCCATCTCCTTCATCCGCGCGGAGTAGAGCTCGCACTTGCCGCTCGGCGTGAAGAACCCGCCGTTGGCAAACGGTGCGTACGGCTGGGGCAGGTTGAGGCGCACCCAGCCGTGTTCGCGCAGTGCCTCCCAAGTCACGCCGTGCATCCGCGCGTCCTGCGACGAGAGCGCCTGCTTGATCAACGTGACGTCGTCGTCGCGCAGGGCCGGATGGTCGAGGCCCATCCGCGCGGCGAGCCGGCGGAAGATCTCGGTGTTGGGCAGCGCCTGTCCCACGGGCTCGATCGCCGGCTTGTTCAGCGTGGCATAGAGATGCCCGTAGGAGGAGTGCACGTCCCAGTGCTCGAGCTGCGTCGTGGCCGGCAGTACCCAGTCCGCGTGGTCCGCTGTGTCGGTGCGGAAGTGCTCGAGCACGACCGTGAACAGATCGTCGCGCCGGAAGCCCTCGACCACCTTCAGGTGATCGGGAGCGATCGCGGCGGGGTTCGAGTTGTACACGATGATGGCCTTGACCGGCGGCCCACCCACACCGGCATCCGGCTTGGTGAGCGCGTCGCCGAGCAGCGACATATTGATCGTGCGCGTGCCCTTGGGCGCGAGGTCCTCGCGGTGCAGGGCCGCCTTGTTGTAGGCGAAGTTGCCGCTCGCGGAGAGCTGCACGCCGCCGCCGGGCCGCCGCCAGTGGCCCACCACGGCGGGCAGGCAGGCAATCGTGCGCACGGCCATCGCGCCGCCACCGTGGCGCTGCAGGCCATAGTTGATGCGCACGAACGCGGCCTTCGCGCGCGCGTACTCGCGTGCCAGCGCCACGATGCGCTCGGCGTCGAGGCCGGTGATCTGCGCCGCGCGTTCCGGCGGATACTCGCGCACGCGTTCGCGCAGCTCGGCGGCGCCGAGCGTGTGCTGCGCGAGGTAGTCGCTGTCCTCGAGCTGCTCGGCGAAGATCACGTGCATCATCCCGAGGGCGAGCGCCGCATCGGTGCCCGGACGAATGGCGATCCACTCGTCGCACTGCTCGGCGGTGCGCGTCTGGATCGGGTCAATGCAGAGCACACGCACGCCGCGCTCCCGGGCCTCGACGATCTTCGGCCAGAGGTGCGGATTGCTGGTCAGCGTGTTGGTGCCCCACAGGAGAATCAGGTCCGAGTGGGGGACGGAATCCATATCGGCGCCGACGCTCGCGCCGACCGTCATCCGCATTCCCATCATTCCCGCGGTCGC
>CAYPYY010000024.1:25419-28314 GCA_964414995.1 uncultured Gemmatimonas sp. | reverse complement strand
TAGGTGCGCTCGATGTAGCGGTTCACCTTCGTGCATAGGAAGCCCTGCGTGACAGGGTGTTCCTTGTCGCCCTGGATGCGCGTGGCGCGCCCGTTCTCGACGGTGACGAGCGTGGCGCAGGTGTCCGGACAGTCGTGCGGGCAGGCGCCGCGCACGACCGTGGTGCCAGGCTCGGCGATCGCGGTCACGCGGTCACCTCTGCGCCAATCGCCTCGACGCGTGCCTCTGTCTCCTGCTCGCCGTCGCGCACCGTCACGCGACTGCCAGGCGCGACCTCGCGGCGGACCATCGCGATGGCCAGTGGTCCGCGCGTGGGCGACGTCGTGACCGACCGGACGTCGCCGACCTGAGCACCGGTCGCGTCAATCACTGCTGCGCCGCGCACGAGCGGCGCGCGCGAGACCAACCAGCGCAGGTGGCGGTTCACGTGGCCGCGGAAATGGATCCGCGCGACGACTTCCTGGCCCGTGTAGCAGCCCTTGTTGAACGAAATCGCGCCGAGCACATCGAGGTTGGCTTCCTGCGGAATCGTCTCGCCGTCCATCTCGACGCCGAAGCGCGGGAGCCCGAGCTCGATCCGCGCGCACTCGACCTCGTCGGCACTGGCTTCGCGCACGCCACTCGCCAGCAACGCGGTCCGCGCCGCGGCGATGCGGTCGGGAGCAGCAATCACATCAAAGCCGGGCATCGCGAGGTCCGTGCTACGCAGCACCTCGAACACGCCGTCCTCGCTGCGCAGCCAGCCCATTGGCGGGAGCGCCTCGAGTGCGGCTGCGGCGACGCCAACCTGCGGCGCGAGCGCCGCGGCGGCGTTCGCACCGTACACGCCAACGCTGGCCGTCGCATCGCTGATCACCGCATACCGGGCCGTGCGCGGATTCACGAACTTGCGAATCATCTGCACGAAGCCCTCGGCGGACGCGGCCTCGGAATCCACCAGCAGGTCGTCGCCGCGGTCGAACACGCGCAGCATCGCAATGACGCGTCCCTTGGGGGTCAGCGCCACGGCGCGTTGTCCCTGACCCGGGCGCAGCGCCACCACGTCGTTGGTCACGAGGCCGCCGAGCGACTCCTTGGCCTTGTCGCCTGAGAAGGTCATCCGCAGGCGGTCCGAGCGATCCACGAGGAACGTGCTCATCGCGACCCCTTGGGAGCGTGGCCGACGATCGCGCGCACGCGCTCGGGCGTGAGATCGGCGATGGTCTCGATCCAACTGTCGGCCTCCATAGCCTCGTGCGGAGGCACGGCGCCGACGATGACGGTGAGCAGTCCCATCTCGCGTGCGGTGCGCACCGCCACGACCGAGTCCTCGATAGCGATGCCACGCAGCACCTGTCCCGGGAACAGCTCGCCCACGCGCTTGAGCGCCGCCGCGTACGCCGCGCGCGCGGGCTTCGCCGGCGCGGCGTCTTCCTGCGTGATCACAGGACGGAAGTACGCGTCGAGGCCCGCGAGCGCGAGCACGAACTGCACCTCGCGGCGCGACGCCCGCGTCACGAGCGCAAGGCGCGCCACGCTCGTCAGCCGCTCGAGCGTCTCCCGCACCTGCAGCTGCAGCGCGAGCCCCTTGCTCGCGCGCTCGGCGAACACGCGGTCCGCGCGGAGGCGGGCGAGCTCGACCGCCGTCTGGTCATCAGGCGCGCCCACGGCGTCGCGAATGAGGCGGATGGCGTCCTCGGTCGTATGGCCAGACGCGAGATGCAGCAGCGACGCATTCAGCTCAATGCCGTCGCTGGCCAGGGACTCCGCCAGCGCCCGACTCCGCAGCGTCGCGGTCTCCGCGAGCACGCCCTCGAACTCCACCAACAGTACCGGCACTTCCATACTCGAACTCTAACGAGTGCGGGCCTCATCTGCGTAGGCGGCATCGAGCAGCTCCACAGGGTGGCGGGCCTCGACCGCCCGACCGGCCAAGAGCAGCCCCCCGCCGATCTGCATCAGGCAGCCGGGGTTGGCCGTGGCGACTACTGCGGCCCCTGACGCCTGGATCTGCGCCAGCTTGCCTGCGAGCACCACTTCGGAGACCGCCGGCTGCGTGAGGCTAAAGATCCCGGCGCTTCCACAGCACTCATTTGCGCCAGCCAACGGTTGGAGCGCGATGCTGGCAACCGCCCGGAGTACCTGCAGCGGCGGCTCCACCACGCGCTGCGCGTGCTCGAGATGGCAGGGCGCGTCCCACGCTACTGGAAGCGGAGCTGACCCCTCCTCCGCGGCCAGCGACGCGTCCGCGACGACCCCCCGCGCCGGTCGCGGTCCGGCCGCGGCGAGCAGTTCGGTGCTGTCACACACGCGGGCACTGAACGCCGCCGCCCGCGCGGCCCAGCGCGAATCGTCCGCGAGCAGGTGCCCGTACTCGCGACACATCGCCCCACAGCCAGCGGAGTTCATCGCGATGCGCTCCGCGCCCGAGGCCTCGAACGCCGCGATGTTGGACTTGGCCAGTTCGCGCGCGCTCTCCGCGTCGCCCGCGTGCGCGTGCAGCGCACCGCAACACACTTGGCCCGGCGCTTCCACCACGCGATACCCGTTGTGGCGCAGCGTACGCTCAGTGGCGCGGTTCACCTCCGTGAACAACCCTTCCATCACGCAGCCGGTGAGCAGCGCCACGCGCTCGCGCGTGGCCGCCGTGTCGCTCTGCCAGTCTTGCTTGGCTTGCCGCGCCGTCGAGGCGAGCATCGCGAAGGGCATCGCCAAGCGCGGCGGTAGCACACGGGCGAGCACCTCGGCGATCCCCAGCGCGCGGAGAACCCGGGCCTTGAGCAGCGCGGGGCGCAGTAGCCACTCGCGCGCGAAGACCGCGAGGACCACGCGCGCCACAAAGCCCAGCGGGCGTGCCGTCACGATTGTGGCGCGCGTGGCCTCGAGCAGGCGGCCGTATGGTACGCCGCTTGGGCA
>CAYPYY010000024.1:13287-25319 GCA_964414995.1 uncultured Gemmatimonas sp. | reverse complement strand
TGGCGCGCTCGGGCGGTCCGTCGAGTCGGCGAACATCTGCCCAGACGTTCACGCCGAGCGGAGCGCAGTCGCCCACCGCCGCCAACGCAGCACGCGCCGCGGCCACGAAGCGAGCATTGCCGGCGATCCTGACAATCCAGCGCTCACCGCCGCCATCGCGCTCGGGCATCACCGCCTCCGACGCGCGATGGCAGCCAAGCGGTGCGTAGGGGCCGCTAGTGAACTCGTCGAGCCGCGCTCGCGCGGCCGCGTCTTCCACGCGCACGAGCAGCGTTTCGTCCGCGGTGCTCAGCGCGCGTAGACGTACGTGCACTTCGGTAATGATGCCGAGCGTGCCCCACGCCCCCGTCACGAGCCGCGTGAGGTCGAAACCGGCGACGTTCTTCACCACGCGCCCGCCCGCGCGAATGATTCGGCCCAACCCATCCACGCATTCAATTCCAAGGACCAAGTCGCGCGGCCGCCCGAGTGCGCGCGCAAACGGCCCATCGGTGGCCGTCGCTACCACGGCCCCCACTGTCGCGCGGTCGTCGCCCCAGGACTCGAGCGCGCACCACTGACCGTGCGCGGCCGTCGCGGCACGCAGCTCGGCGAGTGTCGTGCCCGCGCCGACGGAAATCGTGAGATCGTCGGGCACGTAGTGGCGCACGCCTGCAGTGCCAGTGAGTCGCAGCGTGTGCGCAGCGTTCACCGAATGTCCGGCCTCGAGCCAGGTGCCGGCACCGACAATGCGAATGCCGCCCTCGCTCTCGCGCACGAAGGCGGCGACGTCCGTAGCCGTCGCGAGGTCGGTCACGACGCTCGTGTGCGCGGCGGTCACGCGCGCGCCCCCGCCGCCGCGTGCCACTCACGACACGCACGCATCGGCACAACCTTGCCCGGATTCGCCCGCGTCGCCGGGTCGAACGCTGCGCGCAGCGAACACATCGCATCGAGCGTGTCGGCCGTGAAGAGCGCGTCCATATACGGCAGCTTGTCGAGCCCGACGCCGTGCTCGCCCGTGATGGTGCCGCCCGCCGCGATGCAGCGTGCCATTATCTCGCCCATCGCCAAGTGCACGCGCCGCGACTCCGCGGCGTCGGTGCCGTCATATGGAATGTTCGGGTGCAGGTTGCCGTCGCCCGCGTGAAACACGTTGCAGACGCGCACGCGGTGCCGCGCGCCGATTGCCGCGATGTCGCTGAGGAGCTCGGCCAACTGCGTGCGCGGCACGACGGCATCCTGCACGACGAGATGCGAGGCCACGCGTCCCATCGCGCCGAACGCCTTCTTGCGCCCTTGCCAGAGCTTGGCGCGCGCAGCGGGATCCGTGGCGCGCGCGACCTGCCGCGCGCCCTCGCGGCGGCACAGGGCCTCGACCGCGTCTGCATCATCAAGCAGGCCCGCGGCAGCACCGTCGAGTTCAATGAGGAGCACCGCCGCCGCATCCACCGGATAGCCGGCGGCGTAAATGCTCGATTCGACCGCGCGGATCGTCGCCTGGTCCATTAGCTCCAGCGCGGCAGGCAGCACGCCCGCGGCAATGATCGCCGACGTCGCGCTCGCCGCCGCCACCACGGACGGGAAGTCGGCGAGCAGCGTGATGACACTCTCGGGATTCGGTGTGAGCCGCACCGTGAGGTCCGCCGCAATCCCGAAGCAGCCTTCGCTGCCCACGAACGCACCGAGCGTGTCGTAGCCGCCTTCGTCGCCGCGGTCGAGCGTGACGACGTCGCCATCCGGCAACACCACCGTCGCCCGCTCCACGTGATTGAGCGTGACGCCGTACTTGAGGCAGTGCGGCCCGCCCGCATTCTCGGCGAGGTTTCCGCCCAACGTGCAGGCCGACTGCGACGACGGATCAGGCGCGTAGTGCAGGCCGAGCGGCGCCACTTCGCGCGTGAGCGTCGCGTTCACGACGCCGGGCTCGACCGTCGCGAGGCGAGCGGCCGCGTCAATAGAAAGGATCCGCCGCATCCGGTGCAGTCCCACGAGCACGGCGCCGTCGGCGAGGGCGCCCCCCGAGAGTCCGGTGCCGGCGCCGCGGGCCACGAAGGGCAGGCCGTCGGCCGCCAGGCGCCGCATCACACCGACGAGTTCGTCGCGCGACGCGGGAAACACGGCCAGCGATGGCTGCCGCTGGTAACCCGGGAGCGCGTCGGACTCGTAGACGACGAGCGTGCTCGCGCGCGTGAGGACGTGCGTGTCGCCGACGATGCGGGCGAGGTCCCGGGCCAGGCGCGAGTCGTGCACGAACCCCAACCTAATGCACGACGGGGGCCCGGACGAATCCGGACCCCCGTCACTTCCGTCGCGCGTTCACCGGGCGCGCGGCGGCAGTCCACTCAGCTCACGCCGTGCCCCAGAACCCGGCCAGCGAGCGGCCCTCGGGTGACGTGCGCAGCTTGTCGAACGCGCGCTCGCGAATCTGCCGGATGCGCTCGCGGGTCACGCCCATCAGCGCACCGATCTTCTCGAGCGTCATCGCCTCGCCACCGTCGTCGAGGCCGTAGTACAGGTTGAGAATCTTGCGCTCGCGCGGTGTGAGGTAGTCGCGGAAGACCTTGTCAATGCACTCGCGCATCAGCTTGAAGTCGGTGACATCCTCGATCTCCGCACCGTCGGCGCCGGCAAAGCGCTCGCCCAGCGTGGAGGCCTCGCGGTCGGACCGATCGACCGGAGCGTCGAGCGACACTTCGGTGGACGACATCTGCTTGGAGGAACGCACGGTCTCCGGCGTCTCCTCAAGCAGGCGGCCCAGCTCCGCATCCGTCGGGTCGCGCTTGAGCACCTGCGCGAGTACCGTCTCGGCGCGCGAGAGGCGAATGAGCTGCGAGTTCTGGTTGAGCGGGATGCGCACGGAGCGCGTCTGCTCGGCCAGCGCCTTGAGCACGGCCTGGCGCACCCACCACACGGCGTACGAGATGAACTTCACGCCTTGGTCGGGATCGAACTTGCGCACGGCCTTGAGGAGTCCCTCGTTGCCGATGGCGACGAGTTCCGAGAGGTCGAGGCCGTGGCCCTGATACTTCTTGACGTAGGAGATGACGAACCGGAGGTTCGCCGTGACCAGCCGCTCGGCGGCGGCTTCATCACCCTTCTGCGCGAGTCGCGCGAGTCGCCGCTCTTCGGCGGGATCGGTGATGAGGGGGAGCTTCTGAATGTCCTGCAGGTACTGGTCGAACGCGGACGACGGGGACGAGCGGAAATAACCCCTGGCACGCACTTCAGAGCCTTGCTGCATACCCACCCCATACCTGCGTGTGAAAGGAAGGCGGCATCACCCTGCGAGCGCGAAGGCTATAAGCGGGGGTTGAAAATGGTCAACAGCCAAGAAGCGTGCCACGCGCGCAGTGGGGCGACAGCATCGGACTATCTCATTGTCCTACAATGAGATAGAAAAGCTCACAAATCTTTGAGCGCGCGGAGCACGTCGGCCTCTGGGACCGCGATCCCGTAACCACGGTCGCCGCCCGCCATCGCGCCAAGGCTCGCCGGCAGGGCGTACTCCACCTGTCCACCGCGCGTCTTCTTGTCCGTACGCGTCGCGGCGAGCAGCTCCGGATGCGCCACGCGCTCCGGCAGTCGCACGGGAAGGCCGGCCGCGTCGCACACCGTCGCGATCGTATCCGCGAGGCCACGCGGCGCGATGCCCAAATGCTCGGCGATGTGTGCTTCGGCGACCATTCCCATCGCAACCGCGTCGCCGTGCGGCACGCCGTAGCCCGTGACGTGCTCCAGCGCGTGGGCGATGGTGTGTCCGAAGTTCAGGATCTTGCGTACGCCCGACTCGCGTTCGTCGCGCGACACCACGTCCACCTTGATCTCGACCGAGCGTTGCACGAGCCGCAGGTGCGTGGCCTCGTCCGCATCCTCCACGTGCAGGATCTCGCGGAGCGACGCCGCGATCCAACTGAAGTACGCTTGGTCCGCGATCACGCCGTGCTTGATGGCCTCGGCGAGTCCCTGGCGAAACTCCGCCGCGGGCAACGTGCGCAGCAGCTTGGGGTCCACGAGCACCAGCGACGGCTGATGAAACGCGCCCACGAGATTCTTGCCGGCCGTCGTGTCCACGCCCGTCTTGCCGCCGATACTCGAGTCGATCATCGCCACGAGCGACGTGGGCACGTGAACCACCGGGACGCCGCGCATAAACGTCGCCGCGACGAATCCCGCGAGATCGCCGGTGACACCGCCCCCGAGCGCCACGAACACCGAGTCGCGGCGATGGCCTGCTGCGATCAACTGATCGGTGAGCGAGCCCCAGGTGGTGCGGGTCTTGTTCTGCTCGCCGGCCGGAAACGTGAACAGTCCGGGCGCCATCGTCCCGCCGGTCGTCGAGCCAAGCGCCAGTCCGGAGCCGAGGATCGCGGCGATGGCTTTGGCACCGTAGAGGTGCGCCACCTGATGGTCCGCGATGATGGCGACGCGCTGCTTGGGGTGCAGCGCGGCAACGCGTTCGCCGAGGGTAGCCAACGCGCCCGGCGCGATCTCAATGCTCGAGCCGTGGAGCGCGAGCGTCGTCACGCTACCAGGTCACCTCGCCCGCGCCGGCGCGGCGGTTGGCCACGCGCGCCAGAACGAACAGCAGGTCGGACAGCCGGTTGAGATACACGATCACGATCTGCGGCAGCTCCGTGTCGTGCTGCAGCCGGATCACCGCGCGCTCCGCGCGACGGCAGACGGTGCGGGCCACGTGCAGCGCGGCGGCCTTCGGCGTGCCGCCCGGCAGGATGAACGACTTGAGCGGCTCCAGCTCGTGCTCACCGTCATCAATGGCCTGCTCCAACTGCGCGATGCGCGCATCGGAGATCCGCGCCTTGTCGAGCTGCTCCTTCATCTTCTCGAGATCCGGAGTGGCGAGCAGGGCACCGATCGAAAAGAGGTCGCGCTGGACCGGCGCGAGCACCTCGTCAATGCGCGGCATCATCTCAACCGAGCGTGCCATCCCAATCACGGCATTCAGCTCGTCCACCTCGCCGTAGGCATCCACGCGCGGGTGGTCCTTGGCGACGCGGCCGCCGCCAAACAAGCCGGTGTCGCCGTCGTCGCCGGTCTTCGTGTAGATCTTGAGCGTCATACGGCGGAATCTACATCGACCGCAGCTGGGTCGTCCGGCGCGTCTGCGATTGGTACGACTCGGGGAACAGGGCCGCGAGATGCGCCTGTAGGCGCTCGGGTGAGCCGGGTGTACCCGACTTCACAAGCCAGCGGTCAATCGCCTGGCCGAGCTGCACCGCCGACGGCCGCTGCTGCGGTTCCTTCTCGATGGCGCTCCCCACCAAGGTGCGCATCTCGGGATCTACGTGCGGCAGCAATTGGTCGAGGTCGGGCGTCGGGGACACCACCACTTCCTCGATCGCCGCCATCGTCTCGTCCTCGCGGAACAGCGTCTTGAGCGCGAACAGCTCGAACATCACTACGCCCATCGAGAACAGGTCGGCGCGCGTGGAGACGCGGCGGCCGAGCAGCTGCTCGGGCGCCATATAGTGCTTCTTGCCCAGCAGGATGGCCTTGCTCTCCGAGGGGTCCACCATCGTCCGCGCCTTGGCGATGCCGAAGTCGGCGAGCTTCACGTGACCGTCCCACGTGAGCATCACGTTGCCCGGCGAGACATCCCGGTGCACGATCTCCATCCGCTCGCCGTCGTCGTTCACGTAGTGGTGCGCGAAGTCGAGCGCACGGCAGATGCGGCTGGCGCAGTAGGCGGCGACGTCGGGCGGCAAGGGCTCGCGGCGCTTGCGGTGCGTGTTGATCAGCGTGCGCAGTGTGACGCCCTTGATCAGCTCCATCGCGATGAACGGCCGTGACTCGGCCATCCCGAGGAAGTAGATCTGCACGATGTTGCCGTGCACGAGGTTGGCCGAGAGCTTGGCCTCGTCGATGAACAGCTGCACCCACTCCGGATGCTCGGCGAAACGCTCGTGGATGATCTTGACCGCCATCCGCTTCGAGAAGCCGGACGCACCGAACTGTTCGGCCTCGTACACGGTGGCCATCCCCCCGCGCGCGATCTCGCGCAGCAGGCGGAAGCGGGTCTCGGTGGTGAGGTCCTGGATTTGGTCCATTGGGGGGCGTGGCGGCTCCATAACGTGTCACCAGGACCACGTTGCCTCAAGGGTCGTCTGGGGGCGATTTTATATAGATGAAGACCCACGAACAGAAAGACCTGACCATCATCGGCGCGGGGCCCGCGGGGCTGTTCGCGCTGTTCTATGCCGGAATGCGCGGGGCCAGTGCCCAGATTGTGGACGCTTTGCCCCAGCCGGGCGGCCAACTCGCCGCCCTGTATCCCGAGAAGTTCATCTTCGACGTGGCCGGTTATCCCAAGGTGCTGGCCAAGGACCTCGTCACCCAGCTCGCGCAGCAGGCGGGCCAGTTCCACGAGCCCATCCACTGCGGCCAGAACATTGTCGCGCTGCACGAAGAGGACGGACGCTTCGTGCTGGAGACCGAGACGGACCGCTTTCCGACGCGCGCGGTGATCATCGCGGCAGGCATCGGCGCGTTCTCGCCGCGGCGGCTGCCGCAGGCCTGCGCCGAGCCGTGGTACGGCAAGGGCATCTACGACACCGTGCTCGAGCCGGCGAAGTTCGCGGGCCAGCGGGTGGTCATCATCGGCGGCGGCGACTCCGCGTTTGACTGGGCGCACCAGCTCGAGGGTGTGGCCAAGGCCATCACGCTCGTGCATCGCAGCGACCGCTTCCGCGCACATCAGGCCACCGTGGACGCGGTGATGGCGAGCGCGCAGGCCGGCCGCACGGCCATCCACACGTTTCACGAGATTGCCGACGTACACGCCGAAGACGGGCGGATGGTTGGAATTGAACTGAAGGACATCAAGGCCAAGACCACCAAGCGCGTGGACTGCGATGTCGTTTTGCCGATGCTCGGGTACGTCTCCGATATGGGCGCGCTCACGCAGTGGGGCCTGCAGATCGAGAAGGACGAGATCCTCGTCAACCAACTGATGGAGACGGGGCGCAGCGGCGTGTGGGCGGCCGGCGACGTGAACACGTATCCGGGCAAGCTCAAGCTGATCGCGCTCGGGTTCGCCGAAGCCGCGATTGCCGTGAATCAGGCGGTGCACTGGGTGCATCCGGAGAAGAAGGTGAATCCGGGGCACAGCTCCAACCTGGCCGTCTTCGGCCAGAAGGACGACTAGAGCGGTGCGCGCCGCGCGTGTGATCCGCCGCGCGCTCGCGCTGCTGCTCGTCGTGTGTCCCGCGATGATCGCGGCGCAGGAAACGCGCTGCGACGAGGGCGACACCGAGGTCGTGCAGCTGAGCTTCCAGGGCAACACCGCGTTCACCGATCCGCAGCTCGCGCAGGGCATCGTCACGACGTCCTCCACGCGGGTGCGGCGCGTGACGCGCATCTTCGGCCGGCGCCACTGCCTGAACGCCGAGGAGCTGCCACGTGACGTGCTGCGGCTGCGGCTCTGGTACCGCAACCACGGCTTCCTCGAAGCGACTGTGGACACGGTGGTGGCTGCCGCTGGCCGCCAGAAGGTCGAGGTGCGGTTCGTCATCGTCGAGGGCACGCCCGTGCGCGTGGACTCGGTAGTGATCGAGGGAATGGACGCCGTGCCCGAGCGCGCCGCGCTCACCGCGGATCTGCCCACGCGCGCGGGCGGCCTCTTCGACCGATACGCCAATGCGGCCTCGCGCGACTCACTGACGCGGCGCCTGCGCGACAACGGGTATCCGGAGGCGGAGGCCTTTCTCGGTTACGACCTGCACGCGCAGGAGCGGCGGGCGACCGTCGTGTTCACGGTGTCGCCCGGCCGGCGCCGACGCATCGGGCGCATCAACATCACGCGCGAAGGGCGCGACGGCGGCTCGCCCGAGGTCCGCACCACCGCCGTGCGTCGGCTCGTGGGTCTCGAGGTGGGCGAGCTGTATCGCGAGCGTCAGCTCGAGCGGGCCAAGCGCACGCTCTACCAGAGCGAGGCGTTCTCGCAGGTCGTCGTGGAGCCCGGCGCGTTCAGCGAGGACTCGCTGATGACCGTGAACGTGAACGTGCGCGAGGGCTATCTGCGCGCGGCGCGGCTCGGCGGCGGCTGGGGTTCGCTCGACTGCTTCCGAATGACCGGCGACCTCACCGAGTACAACCTGCTGCAGTCGGCGACGCGGCTCGAGCTGCGCGGCCGCGTCTCCAAGATCGGCATCGGGCAGCCGCTGGGCGGCGCGGCCGGCGCCTGCCCGCAGGCGCAGGAAGACATCTACTCCGCCAACCTCAACTACTACCTCGGCGCCACCGTCTCGCAGCCCGCGGTGCTGCGCTCGGCGTGGGTGCCGACACTCTCGGTGTACTCGGAGCGGCGGTCGGAGTACAACGCCTTCCTGCGCACGACGCCGATCGGTGTGGGCCTCAACGTCAGCAACACGATCGCGCAGCGTACGCGCGCGCTCGGCTACACGATCGAACTGGGCCGCACCGAGGCGAGTGCCGCGCTGTTCTGCGGCGTGTTCAATGCCTGTTCCGAAGATGATCGCAGCTCGCTGCAGTCGGACCGGCGCATCGCGGTGCTCAGCGCCTCGCAGAGCATCGAGCGCACCGACAATCCCATTGACCCGTCCGAGGGCTTCGTGGCGCGCGCCGAGGTGCGGCACGCGTCGCCGCCGGTGGGTGCGGACCGCGACATCAACTTCACGCGCACCACGATCGACGGCTCGAGCTACATCCGCGTGAGCGAGGGCGTCATCTTCGCGGCGCGCGTGCGACTCGGCGTTGTCTTCGGCGAGAGCTTCGCGCTGCAACAGGGCGTGACCGGCTTCGTGCCGCCGCAGGAGCGGCTCTACGCCGGTGGACCGACCACGGTGCGCGGCTTCCGGCAGAATGAACTCGGCCCCTCGGTCTACATTCCCGACACCTACGCGCTGGTGCGGCCGGGCGCGCCCAACACGTTCGTGAACGAAGCCGACGTCGCCGCCGGCGACACGGTGTGGGCCCGGGCGTTCCCCGACAGCACCGGTCAGCGCGCCGTGCCGCTCGGTGGCAACGCGATGATCATCGGCAACACGGAGTTCCGCTTCGACAGCCCGTTCCTGCCCGACGCCATCAAGTGGACGCTGTTCGCGGACTTCGGCGAGTTGTGGAACCGCGCAACGAGTCGCGGCTCGCTCGGATTTCGCGCGGTGAAGATGACGCCGGGGCTTGGGATTCGCATTCGCACGCCGATTGGATTCGTGCGCGCGGACATCGCGTACAATATGTACAACGCCTCCACAGGCGCCGCGTTCTTTGACCGCGGTCAGGGACTGGGTGGCGAGCTGTGGTGCGTGAGCCCGACGAACACGTTCCCCGTGGTGCGCGAAGGTACGCGGCTGACGCAGGTGACCCCCGAGGGGCCGAGCGGTCGTCCCCTGTCCTGTCCGGCGACGTACAATCCTGGCTATCGGCGCAGCATCTTCGGGCGGTGGACGCCGTCGTTCGCCATCGGGCAGGCCTTCTAGGATGATGAGCCGCCGCCGCCTCGTCGCGCTCGTGAGCGCCCTGATGATGATCGGGCTCGGCATCGCGTCCGTCATCGCGTTCATCGTGCTCACGCAGAGCGATGGCGGGCGCGACCTCATTCGCCGAGTGGTCGAGGCCCAGCTCAACGCGCGCCTCGAGGGCCGCGTGCACCTCGGGCGCCTGAGCGGCTCCTTCCTCACCGACCTGCGCGTGGACTCCGTGCAGATCACCGATCGCAGCGACTCGGTGTTCCTCGCTACGGGGCCGGTGGAGATCACCTACGACCCGCGTGACTTCGCCGACGGCCGCCTGATTCTCCGTTCGCTGACGGCCGAGCGGCCCGTCGTGTGGGTGCGCCGCGAACGGGGCGGCGAGTGGACGCACGAGAAGATCTGGCCGATCCTCAAGGTGCGGAATCGTCCGCCGCGTCGGCGCTCCGCGTTCGGCGCGGTCACCGTCGTGGAGCAGCTTCGCACGCGCGACGGCAGCGTGCTGCTGCAGATGCCCTGGGCGCCGGACTCGGCGCCGCGCGATACCATCACGCGCATCTGGCGCTGGACGGAGATGCAGGCCGATGTGCCGCGCGCCCGCATCCTGTATCCGGATTCGGTGGGAATGCGCTTTGATGTCGCGCGGCTCGACGTGAACGAGAGCGATCCGCCCTTCGCATTCCGCGAGATGCGCGGCGAGATCCGCGTGGTGCGCGACACGGTGTTCTTCGACTCGCCGAGCTTCCGGCTGCCGGGCTCGGTGGGGCGCGGCAACGGCCGCTTCTGGTTCAAGCGCAACGAGCCGCTGCACTTTGCGATGAGCATCGACTCGGACTCGGTGGCGCTGGCGGACATCGCGTTCATTGACCCGTCACTGCCCACCGAGGGGCGCGGGCGGATGCACCTCGAGATGCGGACGCGGCCGAACGACGCGCGCACGGTCGAGTATGTGATCACGCAGATGGATATGCGGGCGCACCGCTCGCGCATTCGCGGTCGGATGACCTGGGGCGTTGGCCCGCGCGACGCCGTGACGCTGACGGACGTGGACCTCGAGGCGACGCCGCTCGACGCCGACCTCATCACGCGCTTCAACCAGGGGCCGCTCCCGGTGCCGCTGCGGGGCCAGCTCACGGGGCGCCTGCGCGGCAAGGGCGGACCGCTCGACAACTTCGCCATCGAGAACTTCACCGGTACCTGGCGCGACGCCAACGTCCCCGGCGCCACGACGCGCGCCACCGCGCGCGGCACGGTGGACATCCGCGATATGGCGTACCCCATCTTCAAGGGGCTACGACTGGATCTCGAGGAGCTCGACCTGCGCACGGCGCAGGCGCTGGACGAGGACTTCCCGCGGCTCAACGGGACGCTGCGTGGCACGATGGTGCTCGACTCCATCTGGGGCGACATCCGGATCTCGGAGGCCGACGTCACGCACGTGGATGGCGACTCGCCGGCGTCCACGCTGCGCGGGCGCGCGCGGCTGTCGTGGGAGGAGATTGGTCCGGTGCGCTGGGAGGTTGATGGCGTGGCGCTGCCGATCTCATTCACGGCGCTCGCGCGTTCGTTCCCGGCGGTGCCGCTGCGCGGCGAGTACGGCGGCACGATCCAGAGCCAGGGCACAAGCGACCTGATGACCTTCGTGAGCGAGCTCGAAGGTGCCGGCGGACGCATCGCGACCGACCTGCGCATCGATTCCGAACTGCCACGCTACGAGGTGACCGGCCGCGCGACGCTCACGCGCGTGAATCCGTGGGTGCTGTTCGAGCGCGAGCAGGCGCCCACGGCGGAGCTCAACGGGCGCGTCAATCTCGAGGCGGTGTGGGACTCGCTCGCCGATCTCACGGGCAACGCACAACTCGCGCTCGATCGTTCGATGCTCGATGGTGCGCGCATCTTCGCGGGCATCACCCGCCTGTCGTTCGGCGCTGGCCGCGCCGTCGTGGACACGCTCTTCATTGAGTCCTCGGCGGTGGACGTCGCGGCCCGCGGTGCGCTCGGCCTGAGCGCGAACGTGTCGGACAGCGTGCTCATCCGGGCCCGCGCGGACTCTCTTGGCGGACTGCGTAGCTGGCTCAATCGCGAGGCGGCAGACTCACTGACGGGCGATCTCACGCTGCAGGGTCGCGCCACCGGCTGGCTGCGCGGCTTCACCGTGGACGCCACCGCGACCGGCAACCAACTGGTGTTCCTCGGCAATCGCGCGAGCCGCGTGCGCGCCACGGCGCAGATCACCGGCTTGCCCGACCGACTCGGCGGCACGCTGCGCACCGAAGGCGACACGCTGCGGTTGGGTGGACTCGTTCTGCGCGTCGCCACACTCAATGCCGAGCGCGATGCCGCTGGCGTGACGAGTATGGGACTGAACGCCTTTGGGCCGGCCGGCACGCAGGTCTCCGCGCTCGGCAAGCTGGAGAATCGCGCCGACAGCGCCTTCATCACGCTCGAGGATCTGCGGCTCACGACGGGTCTTCAGCCGTGGCGGCTCGCCGGCCCAACGCGCCTGACGGCGGCCGGTGGTGGCTTCACGCTCGACACCCTCGCGCTGCGCACACCGAGCGCTGCGTACGCCGTGTTGCGCGGTGGCCTGCCGGCGGTCGGCGC
>CAYPYY010000024.1:0-13187 GCA_964414995.1 uncultured Gemmatimonas sp. | reverse complement strand
GCACACCGAGCGCTGCGTACGCCGTGTTGCGCGGTGGCCTGCCGGCGGTCGGCGCAATCAACCTGGCGCTCGAGGCCTCGGATATCCCCGTGTCGGATCTCGCCGAGCTGCTGCAGTTGCCGGGCGATCAGCGCGGGCGGTTTGATCTTTCGGCGCGGACGTCGGGAACTCGCGAGGCGCCGGTCATCACCGGCAACGCGCAGTTGCGCGAGGGTCGTCTGCGCGGCGTACGAGTGGACACCCTGACGGTCGAGGCGCGCGCGGCGGCGAACCGACTGGATCTCCGGCTCTTCCTCGGCCGGCCGACGCGGCCCGCGGCGATCGTGGACGCGGGCATTCCGTTCGTCGTGGATTTCGGCGGCGAGGGCTTCTCGATTCCCGCGAGCGGAGCGCTGGTCGGCACGGTGCGCGCCGACTCGATCGGACTGGAGCGCTTCGAAGCCGTGACGCGCGGGGCCAACGGCACCCGCGGCACGCTCGCCGCCAACCTCACGCTGAGCGGCACCTGGGAGCGCCCCCGCGCCGACGGCTCAATCCGACTCACGAACGGCTACTTCGCGCCGAGCTTCCTCGGCAACGTGCGCTGGCGCGGTGTCGAAGCCGACCTTGGCTTCGCCGGCGACTCCGTCGCCGTGCGCAACGTGTCGTTCAATAGCGGCGGCTCGCGCATCGGCAGCGCGCGCGTGAACGGCTGGCTGTCCATCCGCGATCCACGAAACCCGGCGATCAACCTCACCGCGCAGAGCAGCACGTTCAATGTGTTCTCGCGGCCTGATCTCGCCGACATTGACGTCTCGGGCCGCCTCACGCTTTCGGGCGCGTACCGCAGCGCCACGCTGCGCGGCAGTCTCACGGCCGACCGCGCGGTCGTCACCATTCCCGAACTCGCGAGCAAGAACGTCATCTCGCTCGAAGGGCCCGACCGCTTCGCCACGCTCGACACGATTGAGATCGGGCGGATCGTGCCGGAGGCCGAGCGCGCCTCGGCGTTCGTGGACAACCTCACGATTGACAACGTGCCCATCCAGATGGGTCGCGACGTCTGGCTGCGGTCGTCGGAAGCCAACATCAATCTCGGCGGCGAGGTGCGCATTGCCCGCGGCCGCGTGACCCGCGGCGCGAACGCGGGTGCGCAGCAACTCGCGCTCGACGGCAACCTGCAGACGCAGCGCGGCACCTACCGGCTCAACCTCGGACCCGTGCAGCGCACGTTCCAAGTGGAGCAGGGCGAGATCCGGTTCTTTGGCGATCCGGAGCTCAACCCGACGCTGAGCATTGATGCGCTGCACACGGTGCGGCAGTACAGCGAGCAGGGCGTGCGTCCGGACGTGCGTGTGCGCGTGCACCTCGGTGGCACGCTGCGGCAGCCGAGCGCTTCGCTGTCCACGCCGGACTCGCTGCGCGTCACCAACGCCGACTTGATCTCGTACCTGGTGACCGGTGGACCGAGCTTCGAGATCGGCGGGCGCGACGGCGACATCTCGAACACCGCGGTGAACGTCGCCATCTCGTCGCTGGGCTCGTTCATCGGCGGCAAGGTGAGCGGCGGGCTCTGCGACGACGCGCAACTCTCCACCGCGCAGCTCGAGAACACGGACAACCGCCAGCGGAACGTCGGCGCGAGCATCCTGGCCGGCACGCGCTTCAACTGCGCCAAGCAGCTCGGCGACCGCGCCTTCGTGCGCCTCGATGCGGGCCTGTGTCAGGTCGGGCAGCTCGTGAACCAGGGTGGCGGCACCGATCCGCTGTCGTTCACCGATGCGCTGGGCCTCAAGTTCGACTACCTCCTCGGCCGTGGCGTCTCGGCATCGGTCGGTGTCGAGCCGCCGACGAGCGCCGTGCTCTGCGCCGCCAACGCCAATGCGTCGGCGCGCGGCTTCGTACCGACACCTCGCCAGGTGGGCTTCGATCTCTTCCGCGTCTGGCGCTTCTGAGGTGCGCGGACCGCTCTTGATCGTGAACCCCGCTGCGCGCGGGGGACGGTCGGTGGAGTCGCGCGTGCTCTCGGCATATGCGCGGCTTGGCATCACGCCCGAGCTACATCGCACGGAGCGGGCTGGTCACGCGGCCGAGCTGGCGCGTGCGGCGCATCGCGACGGCGACATCCACGTCCTCGGTGGCGACGGTACCGTAATGGAAGTCGTCGGCGCGATGGTCGGTTCGGGTGTGCGGGTCGGGATCATTCCCGGTGGCACCGGCAACCAACTGGCGCGGCACCTCGGCATTCCGCTCAATGTGGAGCGCGCGGTAGCGGCGCTCGCCACGGGGACACCGCGCACGATGGACCTCGCGCGCCTCGCCGATGGGCGCTACTTCGCAATTGCCGCGGGCCTTGGACTCGACGCCGATATGATTGCGCTGACTTCGACCGCGGCCAAGCGTCGCTGGGGAGTGGGCGCGTACGTTGGAGGCGCAGCACGCGCGCTGTTCGGGGCCAAACCGTTCGTCGTACGCGCCGAGGTGGATGGAAAGATCTTCGAGCGCGAGGTGTCGCTGGCGATGATTGCCAACATCGGCGCCGTGATGGATGGCCGCTTCAAGCTCGGACCTGGCGTGCGCCCCGACGACGGCCTGCTCGATTTGTGCCTGCTGTCGCCAAGCGGAGCAGTGGATGGAGTCTCGATTGCCGCGCGGCTGGCCGCCGGTGCGTTCCGCGACGACCACCGGATGCTCTTTGCACGCGGGCGGCACATCCGAGTCCAAGCGCCACAAGGAGTTAGGGCCGAGGCCGACGGCGAGATGCTCGCGGCCTCTCGCCTCGATGCGCAGGTGGTCGCAAACGCGGCGGTGTTCGTCGGAGTGACTGGGAACTAGGCAGAAAGTGATGGCCGCTGGTTTCCGAACCGCGGTCCGATGTGCATTTTTCCGCCAGCAGCCCCACCCGCCGTCCACCATTCTGCCTTATGGCAAGCATACTCATCATTGATGACGAAGTCGCGATCGCCACGGCGTTCGCGATGTTCTTCCGTCACGACGGACAACACACCGTCGCCGAAGCGCACACCGGAGCGGAGGGAATTGCGGCGTTCCATCGCCTGCGGCCCGACCTCGTGCTGCTCGACGTGCGGCTCCCCGATATGACCGGCTTCGACGTGCTCGGCGCGCTCCGCGAGCACAATCCCGTGGTCATAATGATCACCGCCTACGGCGACGTCGCGATGGCGGTGGATGCGATGCACAAGGGCGCCGAGAACTTCCTCACCAAGCCGGTGGACCTGAGCCATCTCAAGGCGGCCGCCGAGCGCGCGTTGGAGAAGTCGCAGCTGCGCCGGATGAATCGTTGGCTGAGCGATCGCCGCGGGGCGTCGGGCCTGGTCTTTGGTTCGTCGCCGATGATGCGCGAGTTGCAGGCGCAGTTGCAGTTGCTGAGCCAGAGTGACCGCACCACGGCGCTCATCCTCGGCGAGAGCGGCGCGGGCAAGGGACGCGTGGCCGAGCTGCTGCACGCGCAGAGCCCGCGCGCCTCCCGGCCGTTTGTGGAGGTCAACTGTGCGTCGTTGCGCCCTGAGTCGCTCGACAGCGAGCTCTTTGGCGTGGAGGCCGGCCCTGAGCCGGGTGCGATGAGCAAGCCCGGTGCCTTCGAGATCGCCGATGGCGGCACGATCTTCCTCGACGAGATCGGCGATCTTGATCCCGCGCTGCAGCCCAAGCTGGTGCGCGTGCTCGAGGGCAAGGGATTTCGACGCGTCGGCGGCCGCGAGGAGATCACGCCGAACGTGCGTGTGATCGCGGCGTCGTCCGAGGACCTGGCCGCGGCGGTGGCCGCGGGCCGGTTCCGCGATGACCTCTACTATCGCCTTGCCGTGATGCCGATCCAGTTGCCGCCGCTCCGCCAGCGCGTGCGCGAGGATGTCCTCGAGCTTATCGCGGCGGTGCAGGACTCGCTGCTGCCGTCGTTGCCGGGCGCGCCGACTGCGCTCACCGACGCTGCGCTCGACGCGATACTGCGGTATCACTGGCCCGGGAACATCCGCGAGCTGCGCAACGTGATGGAACGCGCAATGCTGATGGCGCGCGGAATGACCGCGGTGGACGTGCAGCATCTGCCGCGTGAGGTGCAGAACGCCAGCGGCGCCGAGGTGGCGCACCACGAGCCGCGCTCGATCGCCGAGGTGGAGCGAGCGCATATCGATCGCACGCTCCGGGCACACGCGCAGAACCGCACGCACGCCGCCAAGGAACTGGGCATCTCGCGCGCGACGCTCATCAAGAAGATCAAGGAGTACGACCTCAGCGACCGCACGCGGTAGGAGGCAGCGATGGGCGAGACGGATGTGATGCTGTGCAGGTCCTGCGGCAACGAGGAGCGGGCCTCGGAGGGCTATCCCTGCGAGAACTGCGGCACGTTCATCTGCCAGATCTGTGCGATGCGCGGCGTGGTGCTCTGCGCGAGCTGCCAGGCCGCGGAAGACGCGAAGGGCGACGCAGGCGACGACGACAAGTGAGATCGCTGGCGCGGTTCGGCATTGCGGTCGGGCACGCGACGGACCGTGTGGGTGCGACGGGCTGCACGGTGATCCGCGGCGTGGACCAGCCCCTGCGCGCGGCCGGCGCGGTGCTGGGTCGCGCGACGGGTTCGCGCGAGCTCGCGTTGCTCGAGCCCGGGCACTTGGTGGAGCGCGTGGATGCCGTGTTTCTCACCGGCGGCTCGGCGTATGGGCTCGACGCGACGGCCGGCGTGATGCGCTGGATGGAGGAGCGGGGGCGAGGGTTTCCCGTGGGGCCTGGCGTGGTGCCGATTGTGCCGGCGGCGGTGATTTTCGACTTACTCCCGCACGGAAGCTTCGCGGCGCGGCCCACGAGCGAGATGGCCTACGCGGCCTGCAACGAGGCCGCGAGCGAGGACGTCGCCGAGGGCAGCGTGGGGGCGGGCACGGGCGCGACGGTGGGCAAGATGCTCGGGCCCGCGGGTGCGATGAAGGGCGGCGTGGGCATCGGGATCGCGGAGGGCAACGGCTGTGCGGCCGCCGCGATCGCCGTGGTGAACGCCTTTGGCGATGTGCGCGATGCGAGCGGCGCAATCATTGCCGGCGCGCGCGATGGTCAGGGCGCGTTCGCGGATACGGCGGCGGCGATGGCGCGCGGCGCGGCGTCGCAGGGGTTTGTGGCCGGGACGAACACGACGCTGGTGGCGGTGGTGCTCGATGCGGCGTTCACGCGGCTGGAGCTCAAGGCGATCGCCGAGAGCGCGACCGGGGCGATGCAACGGCGGATCACGCCGGTGGGGACGGCGGCGGACGGGGATATCGTGTTTGCGCTGTCGCCGATGGAAGGGCAGCGCGCGCCGCTGGCGCAGGGGGAGCAGTTGGCGGCGCGGGCGGTGGAGGAGGCGATCGAGCGGGCGGTGCGGTTGGCGTAGGGTGGGAGATCGGCGGCGTACAGCGCTCGTGTAGCAGCGGAAGCGGTGGAGACCTGGTAGTTCTTAGCATGCACCGTCGAGTTAACTAGACTCCCCGGAATGACTGCGCCGGGCGGATCCTGACAGTATCGCTAAGCCGCTGCTTCACGCGAGTGTCGCCTCCGACGCGGGTTGGGTATTGCGAGTGTACAAGCGGATTGTCACCCTCCACGGCTCGTCGTAGCTTGGTCGCGACCCGGGTCGGTTCACGCAACCTGACCCAATCGGGCTCGCGGGCGGGCTCAACCTGTACGGGTATGCGGGCGGGGATCCGGTGAACCAGAGCGATCCATTCGGTCTCTGCCCGATCTGCGAGATTGCCGGCGCGACAGTGACCGCGACCCTGGTGGGACCCGCGTTCAACGCATTGAATCCGGACGGGTTCGTCGTTAGCAATCCTCTGGTGCGCGTTAACACCGTCGCGCTTTCGGTTCATCTCGCGGACCAGCGTGGAAACGAGGGATTCGAGCTACGAGTCTCTGGGGGCGATCGCTTCATCGGCGAAGACGGACGCCACCGCTCACGCACCAACGGGAGTGTCGTCGGGGGGTCCGCACCCGGGAGCCCGCATCTCGAGGAGAGCGGCGCGCGTGCGGTCGACCTGCGCATCCGAGGCGTACGCGACGATGTGGTCGATGCCGCAATCGCAAAGACAGAGTTCCAGCCGTCAAGTACCCGGCGAGGCTATCCTGACAAGCACACACACGTGAACCTGCCCAACGTCTCAAAGTTTCGGAGCCCGCGATGATTCGTTCCGCGTCCAGGATGAGCCGAGCTGGACGGGACCCAGTGGGTGTCGGCGTACTCGTCGCACTCGCTGTGCTGGGTTTCACGACCACGCCGCTCGCCGCGCAGCGCGGCGCTTTGCCTCAAGAGTTGCGAGAGATCGCCCATCGTCTTGGCTGCGCCGAGGTCGAGGATTTCTATCGCAGGCCGGGGGTGATGCATCCGCCGTTTGTCTTCGGTATCGACGACGGCGCGGAACAGCGCAGCGCCGCGTTCTGGTGTCAGGCTGAGGGAAGTCGGCGCTTCCTACTGGTGGTGGTCCGCGCCGACGGTCGGCAGGCCTCGCTCCCGTGGATGAACTTCCCGGGCGGTCTATCGTTGACCACGAAGCAGAACTTCGATCTCTCCCGCTTCCGTCTAGTTGAGTATCCCGACAGCGTGGGACCACGTCGGAAGGTACGTGGCGTGCGGGCGATTCGGTCATACTACGATGGAGTGACCGAGCTGTTCGTGGAGTATCGCGGCCGCTGGTGGGTGCGAATGGACGACTGAGTGGTGATCCGGCCGCGGCTGCCGTGTCTTGCGCATCGCACGCGGCCGGGCGAAGTCCGGAGTTCACCCTCCGCCCGAGGCCCTGCCGATGCTCCTCGCCGACGCCATCGCCGCCCATCTCGCCGCGCTCACGCTCGCCAACCTCGCCCCGAGCACCGTCGCCTCCCGCGCCGTCCTCCTGCGCGCCTTCGCCCGCTGGGGCGCCGCCGTCGGCCTCCGCGACTGGCGCGAGTGCTCCGCCGCGCAGGCCGCGGCCTACCGCGTGCACCTCGCCGACGCGGCCGGCGGCCTCTCGCTGCGCGTCCAGCGCAACCGCCTCGCCGCCCTGCGCGCCCTCAGCGCGTGGCTCCACGCGCAGCGCCTCGCCCCCGCGGACCCCGCCGCCGCGCTCCCCCTGCCGCGGCTGCCCCAGCGCCTGCCGCCGTCGGTCCTCTCCCTGCGCGAGGCCGAGCGCGTGCTCCGCCGCCCCCGCCTCGGCACGCCGCTCGGCGAGCGCGACCACGCCATCCTCGAGCTGCTCTTCTCCGCGGGCCTCCGCCGCGGCGAGCTGCTCGCGCTCGACGTCACGGACCTCGACCTCGACCGCCACCTCGTGTGCGTGCGCCACGGCAAGGGCGGCCGCGAACGCCTCGCCCCGCTCGGCCGGCGGGCCGTCTACTGGCTGCGCCGCTACCTCGACGGGGCCCGCCGCGCGTTGCTGCGCGACGCCGGCACGCCCGCGCTCTTCATCGGGACCCGCGGCACGCGCCTCACGCGCGCGCGCCTCAACGAGCGCCTGCGCCGCTACCTCGACGAGGCGCACGTGGAGAAGCGCGGCAGCTGCCACGTCTGGCGGCACACGATGGCCACCGTGATGCACGACCGCGGCGCGGACATCCGGGACCTGCAGGTGCTGCTCGGGCACGCACAGCTCTCGACGACGGCGCTGTACACGCAGGTCTCGGCCGAGCGGCTGCTGCGGGTCCACCGGCGTACGCACCCGTCGTGGCGGCTGCCGGATCCCGCGGGGGAGCCCCCGGCGACGCTGACGTGAGGCGCGCGGCGGGCGCGGGCGGAGGACCGCGGGGCCCCGCCGTCTTGACGTCATAACGTCAGAACGCTATCCTTCGGTATGTCGACGCCCAAGCGCGCCACCATCTATCTCGACGCCCCGCTCCACCGGGCGCTGCGGCTCAAGAGCGCCGAGACGGACGCCAGCATCTCGGCGCTCGTCAACGCGGCCGTGCGCCAGAGCCTCGCGGAGGACGCGGACGATCTCGCCGCGTTCGAGGCGCGGGCGCGGGAGCCGCGGGTGTCCTTCGAGGCCGTCGTGCGCGACCTGAAGCGCCGTGGCCAGCTATAGCGTCGTCCTGACGCGATCGGCCGCCAAGGAACTCGAGGACGTTCCGCGCAAGGACCGGCGGCGCCTCGTCGCGCGCATCGCGGCGCTCGCGGACGAGCCGCGCCCGGTGGGCGCCGAGAAGCTCAGCGGCGCCGAGCGGTACCGGGTGCGGCAGGGGGACTACCGAATCCTCTATGAGATCGAGGACGCGGTGCTCGTCGTGACGGTGGTGCGGGTCGGGCATCGCCGGGAGGTGTACCGTCGCTAGCCGCGGGGAGGGCGCGCGGCGGTAGATTCGGGCGGGTCGGTTCACGCAACCTGACCCGATCGGGCTCGCGGGTGGGCTCAACCTGTATGGGTATGCGGGCGGGGATCCCGTGAATTTCTCGGATCCGTTCGGCCTGTTTCGGCTTGAGGGCGCAGCGGCTCAACAGTTCGTTCGTGACCTACAGTCAGGACGCAGAAACCTCGACGATCCAATCGATGAATCGCAGCAGTCCGGGCAGACGAGACAGGGGTTCGGCGTGCTTCAGCAGGTCGGTACGCCTGAGAAGCCGGAGTATGCAGCGTTGTACCTCGCGGCTGCTCAGACTGGTGCCAGGCCTACAGTGTTGGCGGCGAATGTAGCTTTCAGTGACAAACCAGGCGTCATCGGGCTCCTAAGAGTCGAGTTGACTGGTCAAGGACGTGTGAGGGGTAGATACGTCGGCACTCTAACTTTCGAAGGCGAATCGTTCGCGGTCACCATCAACATCGATCGGCTTGGCCTGATAGAGTTCGGAAGCCTGAAGGCCGTTCCGAAGGTGCGCTAGCAGATCGAACCTAACTGCCCACAGGGTTTGATTCACTCTTGACTGCTCGTGAATATGCTGAGGATGATTGCTGAGTGGCGATGGTACCATCTTGTCGTATTCTGGACCGCGCTGGGCGTCGGGTTCTTTCTGCTTCTGCAGCTCCAGGGACCCTTTCTTCGTGGCCTTAGCGTGTTTCTGCCGTACCCGAGTTCGTTGCGGAGCTTCGGTGGGATGCTTCGGGAGCTGTGGAGAGCTTCACCGGTTCTGTTGGCCGAGATCCTTCTAGTGGTACTGGTGGGATTCTTCGTAAGCGCGTTCTGGATCGCGAAGCGCCTGGTAACCGCGGCAGGCTAACCATCGCATTTAGCCACCGCAGCCCGCGGCCTGCGATTCGGACGGAGGTTGGGCGATTAGGCCTCGAGGGGTGATAGCCGCGCACTATCGCTGATCGTAGCTATGCGTCCCTCCCGGGTCGGTTCACGCAACCTGACCCGATTGGGCTCGCGGGTGGGCTGAACTTGTACGGCTACGCGGGTGGGGATCCAATAAATTTCTCGGACCCCTTCGGATTGTCGAAGTGTCCTCCCAACTGCGTTGTCGGCGGCGTCGACTGGAATGTCCGGCAGGTACCTGAGATGGCCGGATACGCGAACGCGCTCGCGTCCGAACTGGGTTACCATCTTGTGGTGAGGAGCGGAGATCGCACTACGATTCCACGCAACGGCGCCAGGTCGAGTAACCACCTCGTCAAGGAACTGAATCCGAACCGAACGGGCGCGATAGACTTCAAGGCCTACACAACCGACGGCGAGCTAGTTCCGTTCGGTCAACTCTTCTCTGAGGCTCTGGACGCACAGGCTACCGGGGAACACGGCGCTCGACTCATCTGGCACGGTGAGACAACCGCCACCACGGGTCAGCATTTGCACGCGGACAAGAGCAAGAACGGGCACAAGTACGAGAACGGCGAAATGAAGGATGGCAGAGCCGTCTACCGTGATGTGGAGAAGAAGCCATGATTAGGGCATCGTCACTCCTGCTCGCCGTGACAGGCACTGTGTTCGCGTGCGGTATCTCTGGCGACTCCGTCCCGGAGGCTGATCGCCACGTTGGCTTGAACACGATTTGTGTCGCCACTGGACCAGATTCCCCTCGGTATATCGTCGCCGCTGGTGGATTCTACGAGCCCTCGGATGACTCAGTGGCTCGGTCGATTCCAGTGACTTGGGGTACGTCCGAGGTTGTGGTAGATCACAACGGTGCAGCCTCTACTCTCGTCGCAGCGGTACTTCGAGATCGAAGCGTCGGACGCCTCGAGGTTGATCAGGACAGGAGAGCTCTCTTGGTCGTATTGGACTCGCTCGGCGTTACTTCAGAAGGTGTCGGAGTCGGGGGTTCTATAGCCTGCCTGAAGAGCCTCTGGGGGGAAGTCCGTGGCGAGGCTGATGAGAGCGGTGTGCTGGTGTGGCGAGACGAAGAGTCGCCGTTCAGTTATCGCCTCGACCGTGGTCTCGTATCGGGCGATGCTCGAGTCGGCTTTGAGCAGCGACTGAGCGGAGAAGCGCGCGTCGTGGCGGTGTTGGTCGCGCTGGATCGCATTCCCAATGATGCTCTGTTGCGCCTGAGCAGGCCCTGATGTCGTGTGCCTAAGTATCACGTTGAGCTGCGGCCGCACGCGGCCGTCAGCTCCAACGCCGGTGGGGTGAGGCAAACCGCGGCGATTGCCGCTCGCCGCCGCCGGTCGTAGGTTCGCAGTGGCCCGGGTCGGTTCACGCAACCTGACCCGATCGGGCTCGCGGGTGGGCTCAACCTGTATGGGTATGCGGGCGGGGACCCGATCAACTTTTCGGATCCGTTCGGCCTCGATTGTGTCGACCGCAATGGTGTACGCCGACCGTGCACGGTAACGTGGTCAAGCGCACCCGGGGATTCTCCGAACCGCAACGTGTCGGCACGGATTCTTCGCATTGTTCAGGAAATTGCTGACGCAGCGGGCCACGACCTTGTCCTTTCGAGCGGATTACGACCCGGAGACAAGAGTCATCACGGATCCGGCAACGGCGTGGACATCTCGCGAATTGATGGCGTCAGCGTCGGCGACGGTGACCGGGTGAACCCCGCAGCCGCCAAGCTCGTGCAGGAGGTTCAGGCTGCCGCCAACGCGCACCCTGATGTGCGAGAAAACTTTGGACCGTCCGGCCTCTTTAAGGCAGGCGTTCGCGGCTCGCCCAAGTCCAACTATCAGGATGGCAGCGCCAAGCGCATCGAACTGCAGCGCGATCACATGAATCATATCCACATCAGTGGCCAGCCATGATCAAGACTACAAGAGCACTCGTTGTCCGTCTCCTGCTCATTCTTGGCGTCAGCTACGCGTGTGGCCCAGCGGAGAACGCGTCGAAACAGGCGCCAGAGCTTCCAGAGTCGGCGTGCAGCCTTCTGACGGGTGCGCGTGATACTCTGCGATACGGCCGCATTCGGGCGTCGGAGGAGTCCGGAGACCTCTCCGGCGCGCAGGTTTCGCTATGGCTCGACACGGCAGGGCGCTGGCAGGGCGAAGTTCGCATTGCCACCGGTGAAGTCGGCGGACCAATTCCGTTTACGGAACTCGCGATGGCAGCGAGCGCGGCCCGTATCGAGTACGGTGCCGGCTCAGGTGGAGACGCGCGCCGTTTCCGAGGCCGTGTCTCCTGTGACTCCATCTGGGGCACCGAAGTGCTGTTTGGGGGATTGGACTCCTCCTTCAGGTCGTATCCGCGAATTCGGTAGTTCGAACCGTCAATGTGCAGTGGGCCCGGCGGCACCTGAGTTTGTGATCGGTGGACGGCTCTAGCGCCGGTTGGGGCTGCCCGCATTCACTGGACGTGGCAGCGCTTGAGCTTGTCAGTTGTCGTCGGCTTCACGGAAGTCGAAGGAAGCGCGAGCATCCTAACCGATAGCCGTCTTGGGAGATGCGTCGTAGCTGTGCCGCCAAGCGGGTCGGTTCACGCAACCTGACCCGATCGGGCTCGCGGGCGGCCAGAATCTATACGGTTATGCCGGTGGGGACCCCGTGAATTTCTCGGATCCGTTTGGCCTAATCAGGCTTGAGGGAGCCGCGGCTCAGCAGTTCGTTCGTGACCTGCAGTCGGGTGCTGTCAACCTCGACGACCCGCCGACGCAAGCAGCGAGTTCCTGCGGCCCGATACTAAAGCAGCCGGGCGTCATCAACTCTGCGAACCGAGTGTGGCGGTTGTTTCTAGCTGACCCGGGAAGACGCGAGTTTGCTGAGAATCTGATGCGCACTGCTAGTGGAAACCTTTTTGGAGTTCGAGTGGACCAGTACACGGTTCAGACCGACACGTCGGCGTCGTTCGTCGCCTTGCCCGGCGCCGTTGGCTCTGTCCACTCGCACCCGCGAGGAGGGCGGCTAGGGCTCTACGGCGACTGGCGCAACTCCATCGAAGATAGCAGGGGCGGCGGAATCAAGATCGTCGTCACTGCAGATTCGATGTTCCTTCTCCCTTCCTACCCAGCGCTGAGCTTTCCCGCAGCAGTCACGGAAGCGTGCGCGCGGCAGCAGCCGTGAGTCGCGGACTGACACTTCGGTCGCTCACCTCGGCGCTTGCGATTCTTCTTCCAGCGCTTTTCGTGAGTTCGTGCGAAATACAGGACCGCCCTGGGGCGCGGGCCGGGCGGGCGTTTCGTTCGCGTGCCGTTGCTGCCATTCGCGCGCACAGAGAGTTTGACGGTCCACTCCTCTGTGAGACGTCGATGCAGGACGCGGTGCTCCTCACGTTCGAGGATACGTTGCTTGAGGGCAACACTGTTGCCCTCGACGTCGACCGATATCCAATGGTGCTGGTCGAGCGCGAAACCGGTACGGCGCGAGTGATTGGACGAGGAGCCGTGCGCTCTTTCGGGCAGGTCGCCTCTGTCCCGGCTGTACACGCACCGACAGATGTCGACAGCGTGCGCGCCGTACGGCTGGCGGCACGAGTCGTTTACGGGACACCTGTGGTCCATTGTGTGATTGCTCGAGAGCGCGCCTACATTGTCGAGCTACTGCGGTCGCGTGAGCAGTCGGCACCGAGTTCCCAAGGTCTGAGCGTCCTCGTCCCGCGCGGAGGTCCCGTGACCGTCGTCGGGGAGTTCTTGCTGCCCGGCGGAGGCTAGCGCACAGGGCGCCACCACGCGGCGTCAACACCTCCCTGTCGAACCAAGCTCTGTTGAGTTCCTCGCCGTCACTCGAGGTTGCGGTACTTTGGACTCTGAGTGGACGTCGGCTTCAACGCAGGTTGTGGCGGTGCGGCTCTCACAGCCGATTGCCGCGCGCCACGTCCGGCCGTAGGTTCGCGGTGACCCGGGTCGGTTCACGCAACCTGACCCGATCGGGCTCGCGGGCGGGCTCAACCTG
>CAYPYY010000023.1:0-30764 GCA_964414995.1 uncultured Gemmatimonas sp. | reverse complement strand
GACATCCTGTTCGATGGGTCGAGCATCGAAGGGTTTGTGCGCGTGGAAGAGTCCGATATGCTGCTGCGCCCCGATTTCAGCACGTTCCGCATCTTTCCGTGGGGCGAGCCCGATGCGCGCGTGGCCCGGGTCATCTGTGACGTGACGAATCCGGAAGGCGCGGCGTTCGCCGGCGATCCGCGTCAGGTGCTGAAGCGTCAGGTGCAGCGCGCCGCCGAGCTGGGCTACGTGATGAACGCCGGGATGGAAGCGGAGTTCTTCCTGTTCCGGCCGGCGGTGGATGGCGCGGCGGCCACGCTGACGCACGACGTCGGTGGCTATTTCGACCTCGCGCCGATGGACCGGGGCGAGGATGCGCGGCGCGCCATCGTCGCGACCCTCGAGCAGATGGGCTTCGAGGTGGAGGCAGCGCACCACGAGGTGGCGCACGGCCAGCACGAGATCGACTTCCGCTACGCCGACGCGCTGACGACGGCCGACAACATCGCGACGTTCCGATTCGTCGTGAAGCACGTCGCGCAGCAGTTCGGCCTGGTGGCCTCCTTTATGCCGAAGCCCGTCTTTGGGCAGAACGGCAGCGGGATGCACACGCACCAGTCGCTGTTCCGCGACGGAGAGAACGCGTTCTTCGATCCAAAAGGCGAGTACCAGCTCTCGACCATCGCGCACCACTACATCGGCGGCCTCCTGCGGCACGCACGGGGAATGAGTGCCATCACCAACCCCTTGGTGAACTCGTACAAGCGGTTGGTGCCGGGCTATGAAGCACCCGTGAACGTGGCCTGGTCGCTGCACAACCGTTCGCCACTGATTCGTGTTCCGGCCCGCCGCGGCACCGGGACCCGCGTCGAGCTGCGCTCACCGGATCCCGCGGCGAATCCCTATCTCGCGCTGGCCGTGATGCTCGCCGCCGGGCTGGACGGCATCGCGACCGAGGCGACGTCGCGCGAGCCAGTGAATGAGAACATCTGGGAGATGAGCTTTCGCGAGCGCCGGCGCCTGCGCATCGACGACCTGCCGCGCGACCTCAACGAGGCCTGCGACGAGCTCGAGAAGGACGCCGAGATCTGCGAGGCGCTTGGTCCGCACGTGACCAGTCAGTTCCTGGCGGCCAAGCGCGAAGAATGGCGCGACTACATCTCGCAGGTGTCCGCGTGGGAGCTGGAGCGCTACCTGGCCAAGTACTGAGATGCCGACGGCGCGCGGGCTGCTGCGATGGGTGATGGTGGTGACGCTTGGTGCTTGCGCGTCGGGCGGCACGCCAGCCCCGAGTGCCGCACCGTCCGCCGGTGGCGACCCGCTGCTGACAACCGCGTACGCCGTCGAGGCCGAGGTGATGCTGGACGAGCTGACCCGGCATCCGCGCGGGTTTCTCTACCGCACCACAGTCGAGGGCACGGGGCGCGCGGCCGGAGCGGGGCGTACCGTGCAGGTGGCCTATGTGGTGCGTTTGCCCGACGGCCGGGAGATGGACCGCGCCGAGGCGGACGCACCACTGCGATTCCGCATCGGGGACGGTACGATGATCGCGGCGCTCGACGCGGCGGTGCGTGAGATGCGCGAGGGCGAGACGCGCCAGTTGATCATTCCGCCGCGCCTGGGTTACGGGGCGCGCGGGCGCGGTCCGGTCCCGCCCAACGCGATCCTCGTGATGCTGGTGACGCTCCTGCGCGTGAGCTGATTCGCCGGTACTGGTATTGCCTTGCGCCAATCATTGCTATGATTAGTGCGCATGCTCTTCGTATTCCGGCGATGAGTACCATCCTGCGGCCCGAGACGCCCTCGGCGTCTCCGCGCACGAGCGACGCGCTCGTGTGCGTCTTGGTGCCGCACTTGGAGACGTCGGATCCCAATCTTGCGTGGTACTGTGACTTCACGCAGAGCCGCGCGGAGTTTCGTCGTGCGTTCGCGGCGCTGGGCACGTCGTGGCGTTGGCAGCGCGTGACGCTCGACGACCACGAGCGGGTGATCGCACGGCTGGCGCGCCTTGCACGCCGCCGGCCGCTGACGATCTTCAATCTCTGCGATGGCGACGAGCGCAACGGGGTTCCGGGCCTGTCGGTGATTCACGCCTTGGAGCGCCACGGCCTGCGGTACACAGGCGCCGACCTCGGCTTCTTCGATGGGACGACGTCGAAGATCGATATGAAGCGCGCGTTCAATCGGGCCGGGGTTCCGACCGCCCCGTGGGAGATCGTGCCGGCGAACGACGCGTCCGCGGAGGGGCTGTTCACGCGTCTCGGTGCGCCGCTGATCGTGAAGCCGGCCGTGTCCGCCGGCAGTATGGGCGTGACGACACGTTCCGTGGTGCGCACCGCGGAGGAGCTGCGCGCACAGATGGCGACGTTGCGCCAGGGATACCACGGCTGGGACCTGACGTCGGACGGCGTATTTGCCGAGCGCTTCGTGGTGGGGCGCGAGTTTACGACATTCATCGTCGGACACCACGACGCGCCCTCGCGCCGCGTGGTGTATCCGCCGGTCGAACGGCGCTTCAATGCGGCACTGCCCGACGAGGAGCGCTTCCTCTCGTTTGACCGCCTGTGGGGGATGTACGAGCAGGAGCAGCCGGTGGGCGGGTCGGTGGAGGAGGATCTCTGGCGTTACGCGCCGGTGGCCCGCGACGAGGCGTCGCGCATCCGCGCGGTGAGCTGGGCCGCCTACGCGGCCGTTGGCGGACGCGGCTATGGACGCGTGGACCTGCGGCAGGACGAGCGTACGGGCGAGTTGTTCGTGCTGGAGGTCAACGCGCAGTGCGGCTTGTCGGAGGACGAGCTGCACACGTCGATTGGCGCGATCCTGCGATTCGCGCGGCGGCCGTTCTCGCACGCCGTGGCGGCGATCCTGGCGGCCGCGAGACCTCGCGCGAAAGGAGCGCAACGCCGCGCCGCATGAGGATCTGTGTCCTCCAGCCGGATTATTCCACCTCCACGGTGGACTACCGCCACTACGATCCGCCCCGCGACCTCGGCCCCCTCGCGCCGGGGCACACGGTGCATCACGAGGCGTTGCATAAGCTGACGACCTATCGCCAGCTGCAGCATCTCGCCGGCGAGGGCTTCGACATCTTCGTGAATCTCTGCGAAGGCTATCTCGAGTGGGACGTCCCGTCGATCGACGTGTTGCACGCCCTTGAGATGCTCAACCTGCCGTACACGGGCCCGTCACCGCGGCTCTACGATCCGCCCAAGCCGGTGATGAAGTACGTCGCGCACTCCGTCGGCGTGACGACGCCGCGCCACGTGGTGGTCTCGCCGGGAGCCGACGTCGCCGCCGCCGTGACGCGCGCCGCGCTGCGGTTCCCGCTGTTCGTCAAGCCCGCCAAGGCGGGCGACAGTCTCGGCGTGGACGACGGCGCCTGCGTGGCCGATGTCGCAGCGCTCGTTGCACAGGTCGCGCAGGTGCAGGCGGAGTACCCGGAGGTGCTCGTCGAGGAGTACATCGCAGGCCGTGAGTTCACGGTGCTGGTCGTCGGTGATCCGGCCGGCGGCGGCAAGGGCGTGTCGCTCGAACCGATCGAGTACCGGTTTCCCGAGGGACGGTCATTCAAGAGCTACGCACTGAAGACGTCCGAACTGCACGCGGACGCGAACGTGCGGGTGGATGAACCCGATGTCAGGGATGCCCTGAAGCGAGCCGCCGAGGCGGTGTTTCGCGGTTTTGATGGCACGGGGTATGCACGGATGGATTTCCGAATGGATGCCGCGGGCGCCCTCTACTTCCTGGAAGTGAACTTCAGCTGCTCCGTGTTTTATCCCGCCGGTTGGGAAGGCTCCGCCGACCACATTCTCGCGCTCGACGGCCTCGGGCAATCGGGATTCCTGATGCGCATCATCGCCGAGGGCCGCGCCCGCCACGCGAGACGGCAGCGGGCGTACGAACTGCGTGGCGATTCGATCGCCGGCTACGGGATCGTCGCCACGCGTGCGCTGGCCGCCGGCGACGTGGTGTTTCGGGGCGAGGGGCGGCCGCAGCGGCTGGTGACGCGTCGGCACGTGGAGCGGACTTGGGGGCCGGTGGACCGCCAGTTGTTCGATCGCTACGCGTATCCGGTCAGCGACGAGGTCTACCTGATCTGGGATCGGGAGCCCGAGGAATGGGCGCCGCAGAATCACTCCTGCGACCCCAATACCCAGTTTGACGGCCTGGACGTGGTGGCCACGCGCGCGGTGGCCGAGGGCGAAGAGCTGACGCTGGATTACGCGACGTTCCTTGACGAGACGGCTGAGGCGTTTGACTGTCGTTGCGGAGCGCCCGGTTGCCGCGGCCGGGTGGTTGGCACGGCGGGAACCAGCGTCACCGTGCGCGAAGCCGCACGGCGTGACACTTTATAGGCAGTGCCCACCAATCACCCCAGGAGCGTCCGAATGACTCGCCGTGCACTATCCCTGTCCACTCTGCTGGCGGCGACGCTGCTGCTGACGCCGGCGTCGGCGCGCGCGCAGTCGCACGCGGACGCGGTGTGGAACCAGTTGAACCGGGCGTTCAACTCCGTGAACTCCGACGGCTTTGGCTCGCGCAACTATATCATCGGCCGGATGGGCAACGGCGTGAGCGACGCGTGGACGCTGACGCTGCCGGGCGGCACGTACAAGATCCTCGGCGTCTGCGACAACGACTGCGATGACCTCGACATCCGCGTGTCGATCGGCGAGACCGTGGTGGGTGAGGACGTGCTCGACGACGACGTGCCGATCGTGAACTTCACGGGCAAGGGCGAGCAACGCTACAACATCCGCGTGACGATGGCCTCGTGTAAGGCGGATCCCTGCTTCTGGGGCATTGCCGTCTTCTACAAGTAGTCGATCCGCGGGGCCGCTCGCGCGGCTCCGGAAGATCTGCCTCGCGCTGCCTGGCGCGACGGAAGTGCCCGCGTGGGAGACGTCCACCTTCCGCGCGGGCAAGATCTTTGCGATGTACTCGCCTCCGCAGGACGTGAAGCACAGCGGTGGGCGTCCCGGCGTGTGGTTGAAGGCCGGCCCGGGCAACCAGGAGTGGATGGTGCGCGATCGGCCGGATCGGTTCTTCGTGCCGCCGTACGTCGGGCCCTCGGGATGGATTGGCGTGCGTCTCGACCGTCGCGTGAGCTGGCGTGAGGTCGCGGAGCTCGTCGAGGAGAGCTGGCGACTGATCGCGCCCAAGCGCGCGGTAGCGGCGTATCTCGACGCCAAGAAGCGACCGACCGGACCGGTCCAGAAAACACAAGCCGCGCGAGCGCCGAAGCGGCGCTCGCGCGGCTCGCGTGACTGAGGACTAGCGACCCGCGTCGAGGTCGTTCCAGTGCAGGATTGCGTTGAAGCCGAGGAAGAAGGTCCCGTGCGTCTGCCAGCGCCAGAACGGACGGATTCCGAACATCACGACGTGCCCATTGCCAACCGGCGCGTCCACGACCTGCGCGCGGTTGGCGAGCGCCTCGCCGCCGTTGAGCGTGCCGGACAGGAGCATCTCACCGGCGGTGGCGGGGAAGGAGAGGATGGCGCGCGGCCGCGTGTCGCGGGTGGCAGGGCGCGCGGTTGAGTCCGTGCCGGTGCGCGCCGGTGCGGCCGCCGCCGCCGGACCCGCCGGCGCTGCGCCGCCACGAGCGCCGGGGCGTGCCGCGGGAGTGGCCGGCGTAGCCGCTGCTGCGGCGGGCGCGATGCCCTCCGCCGCGTTCCAATCCCACCCGGATAGCGGAACGCGCGTCACCATCGGCGTGATGTTTTGCTGCTGCGGATTGCCGCCGGCACCGCCGCCGAATCCAAACCCGCCGGCGCCGCCGGCTGCGGCCACACTGAGCACCGGCGCCTGATTGAAGTAGACGGGCACCTGCGCGTTGAAGCCGTAGGCAATCGGACTGCGACGGTCCGTCACGATGCCGCGCATCACCGAGCCACGCACGAACAAGTTGCTCGGCTCCTCGACGCTCACGCCGCTCGTCAGGTTGTACTCGGGAAAGATCACGCTCGTGGAACCTTCCACAATCAGCGTGCCGCCGGCCTTCACGAAGTTGTAAAGCTCCATCAGGCCCTCGATGCCCATTCCGCCGCGAATGTCGTCGGACTGATCGTTTGCGCCAAGGTTCGGCGTTTCCGCCGTGCGCTGGTACGGCAGCGGCATCGTGCCCGTCATTGCGATGCCGGCGACCTGCTGCTGCGCGGTCCCGCCGACGTGCGGGAAGATGATGACGTCGTACTTGGCGCGGAGGTTGCCCGCGCGGAGGCGCTGATCGGAGAAGTACTCGTAGGGCACGCCGTAGGTGTCGAGCGCCGCGCGGACCCAGCCCTCGTCCTGCGTGCGCTGCCACGAGTGGACATAGCCGATGCGCGGCACGTCGAGTTCGTGGGTGGCGACGCTGGGCATCGCGGCGACGGCCGTCGCCGAGAGTCCGAGCTCGCTCAGGATCGGGCTGATGCGCGCGATGTCGGCATCCGGCACGAGGAAGGCGCCGGCACGGAAGCGACGGCCACCGGCGTCGAAGTCGGCCTGCGCGGCGTGCATCGCCACGTCCTTGAGGCGGAAGCGGAACGTGACGAGCGCGTTGTCGGTGGTGTGATCGAGGATGAGGACGCGCCCAGTACCAGTGATGCCGCCCGCGGCACGGGCCGGTGCCGTCAGCCGCGTCATCCGGCGACCGAGCACGCTCGAGTCGGCCAGCGGCTGAATGACGACGTTGCGCATCAGCTGGAAGGTCCAGCCCGTGTCATCGTACGGCCGCGGATTGCTCGGCGAGAAGCTCTGCACCGAGAAGTACATATCGGCGAGCGTGCGGTACGGCTGATCGGCGCGCACGATGTAGTCGCCGCGCTCGACGCGCACGCTGCCGGCGGTGAAGGCGGCGTCGGCGACGTGGATCTCGAGTCCCTGGCGCTGGAGCTCGTTGACCGCGTCCACGGCATCCACGCGACGGCGCTGCGCCGCGGGAATCACCCAGCCGAAGGTCGGACCGGTACGACCGCGCTCCACCGAGCGCTTGTTCTTGAGCCAGTAGTTCTCGAGGTAGAGGCGACGGTTCGAGGCGAAGTGGTCAAGCGAGAAGAGCAGCGCCGACTGGCCGATGTTGACGGAGTTGCGCGGGCCCCACTTGATCTCGGGCAGCGGCGGATTGGGACGGAACCATTCGCGACTGGTCGTCTGCGCCGGGACGCGCAGGGCGGCGTTGTTGTCTGGCCCGTAGCTCTGCACCTCGTAGAATCGGCCGATGGAGTTGTGCGCGTGCGCCGCGAAGAAGAGGTAGTTCGGCGTCCAGCCATCGTAGAACCCGTAGGTCCACACGCCGGGCACGCCGCGCTTGGTCATCTCCATCACGTCCACCTGCGCCATCGTCCACCACTCGGTGACCGTGATGGGGTCGAGCCACTCGTTGTACGGGCCGGTTCCGGTCGAGGTATAGAGGTATGAGACCGACTCGTGCAGGTCGTGCATCACCTGCGGCGTCCAGTCGAGGAAGAAGCGATTGGTGTGTCGGGTCAGCGCCAGGAACTGGCCCATTCCGTCGCGGTTGTTGTCGTGCGCGACGTACTTGCCCCAGTACATCAGGGGCAGGCGCGCTTCGCCGGCGGGCCGCTTCTTGTTGAAGTAGTAGGTGTCCACCTGCCGCTCGCGGCCGTCCACCTCGAGCACGGGCGTGATGAAGACGATGGCGTTCTCGCGGATGTTGCGGATGAGCGGCATCTCGGAGACGGCGAGGCGGTACGTCATCTCCATCAGCATCTCGGGGCCGCCGGTCTCGCCGGAGTGCAGGCCGCTGGTGATCCAGTAGATCGGCTTGGCCGTCTGGATGAGCTCACGGGCGCGCGCCTCGGTGGTGCGGCGCGGGTCGGTGAGCTCCTTGAGGAGGTCGCGGTAGCGCTCGAGGTCGCGCAGCGTCGCTTCATCGGCGATGGCCGTGACGTACATATCGCGGCCCTCTTCGGAGGTGCCGATCTTCCACGTGCGCACCCGTGGCGAGGCACTGTCGAGCGCGACCATATAGCGGTGGATGTCGCGCGCGTAGGTGAGTTCGCCGGGCGTGCCGACGATGCGGCCGAAGAAGGCCAGCGGAGTGGGGACCGTGGACGAGGCCGGCAGGTGGTCAACGAGCTCCGTCGTGATGCGCGGATCCTGGAGATGCTCGCGAATCTTGGCGGTGTACGCGGAATCGACTGGCTGTTGCGCGGCGAGGGCCGGCGTCAGGAGCAGGACGAGGGCGGCGGCGAGTCGGGCGCTCGCCGAGCGAAGGACGGGCATCGGGTGGGGCTCCGTGTGCGTGGGGATGAAGAAGCTACGCTCGAATGGGCAGCGCCGCTGGGCGCCGGGTGAACGACAAGCAAACGGCGGGCACCGAGAGTCTCGATGCCCGCCGTTTGCCTGTCGCGCCCGCGGTGGCTTACACCGGGAAGAGCATCTCCCGGTAGCGTGGCAGCGGCCAATGCTGATCGCCGATGGAGACCTCGAGCTTGTCCGAGACTTCGCGCGCGGCGAGCATCGCGTCCGCGCCGGCGCTCGTGAGAAACGCCGCGCACTTGGCGACGTCGTCGTGGAGCGCGTGTGCCTTCTTGATGGCCGCGTGGAGCGCAGCCGTCTTGGACTGCAGCGTCGTGACCAACTTGCCGACGCTCTCCAGCGCGGCCTTCTGCGGCACGACCTTCACGCCCGCGGCCTTGGTCTTCGCCGCGCCCTCGGCGAGGCTGCCAAGGTACGCGTAACCCGCCGGCAAGATCATCGTGTCGAGCAGCTCCGCCAACGTCTCCATCTCGATCAGCACGTCCTTCACGTAGCGCTCGACGCGCACGTGGTAGCGGCTGTCGAGCTCCGGCGCAGACAGCACGCCGGTGGTCGTGAACAGGTCCTTCGCCGCCTTGGTGGTGAGCTGCGCCAAGGCCTCCGGAGCACGCCGCAGGTTGAGCAGGCCGCGCTTCTTGGCCTCCTTCACCCACGCCTCGCTGTAGCCGTTGCCCTCGAAGCGGATCGCGCTCGTCTCCTTGAACGCCTTGCGCGCGACCTTGAGCGCCGCGTCGTCCACGGAGCCACCGCCCGCGAGCTCCTTCTTGAGCTGCGCGGTGAGGTCCGTGATCGCATCGGCGACAACGGTGTTCAGGATCATCACCGGGAAGGCGATGCTCTGCGACGAGCCCACCGCACGGAACTCGAACTTCGCGCCGGTGAACGCGAACGGCGACGTGCGATTGCGGTCGGTGTTGTCCTGCTCGATCTCCGGCAGCTTGGCGACGCCGAGCTGCAGCATCGCCTGCTCGGCCTTGGTGCCCGCGCGGCCGGCGATGATGTCCTCGATCATCTTCGTGAGTGCGTTGCCCATAAACACCGAGATGATCGCCGGCGGCGCCTCGTTGGCGCCGAGGCGATGCTCGTTGCCGCTCGTGCCGATGCCGGCGCGCAGCAGACCCTGGTGCTTGTAGACCCCCTTGAGCACCGCGGCAAGGAAGAGCAGGAAGCGCAGGTTCTGGTGCGGCGTCTTCCCCGGCTTCAGCAGGTTGATGCCGTTGAGCGCGTTGTCCGACGCAATCGAGAGCGACCAGTTGCAGTGCTTACCGGAGCCGTTGATGCCCGCGAAGGGCTTCTCGTTGAGCAGGACCTGCAGGCCGTGGCGGAGCGCGACGTCCTTCAGGATGGACATCACGAGCTGGTTGTGGTCGCTCGCAATGTCCGTCTCCTCGAACATCGGTGCCATCTCGAACTGACAGGGCGCAACCTCGTTGTGCCGCGTGACGATCGGCACGCCGAGCTTGTAGAGCTCGAACTCCACCTCGGCGAGGAAGGCCTGCACGCGCTCCGGGATGCCGCCGAAGTAGTGATCCTCGAGCTGCTGGCCGCGCGGCGGCGGCGCACCGACGAGCGTGCGCCCACCCATCACGAGATCGGGGCGCATCGCGAAGTGCGTGCGGTCAATGACGAAGAACTCCTGCTCCGTGCCCATCGTCGTGTAGACGCGCAGCGCGCCCGAGTCGCCGATCGTGTCGAGCAGCTCGCGTGCAGCCTTGGAGAGCACCTCGCTCGAGCGGAAGAGCGGGGCGACTTCGTCGAGCGCTTCGCCATTGTAGCCGATGAAGACCGACGGAATGCAGAGCGTCTTGGTGCCCGCGGCCTCCATAATGAAGAGCGGCGAGGCCGGATTCCACGCGGTGTAGCCGCGTGCTTCCCAGGTCGCGCGCAGGCCGCCCGACGGGAACGACGATGCGTCCGGCTCGGACTGAATCAGCTGCTCGGCCGTGAACTTCTCGATGGCGTTGCCATTCGCGTCGAGCGTGAGGAACGCGTCGTGCTTCTCGGCGGTGAGTCCAGTCTGCGGCTGGAACCAGTGGCAGAAGTGCGTGACGCCCTGCGTGATTGCCCATTCCTTGACGGCGGACGCCACCGCCGGAGCGATCGCGGGATCGAGCTTCTTACCGAGCCGAATGGACTCGACGAGCTTCGCGTGCACGTCCTTGGGCAGCTTGTCGCGCATCTGCCGCGCGCCAAACGTATGCGAGCCGAAGTACGCGGAGGTGGGCTTCGGCTCGGAGGTCATCGAGGGCACGCTGGGGACGATCGGTGCGCGCGTGGCTATGGCTCGCAAGGCTGCGAGTCGCGGGGTGTCGGCGGCGGACATAAGTAATAGATGAGTGTGGGCGAGTGGTCGCGAAAACGTGCAGATTCCGCAAAATTTAGTGGTCGTTTCGGCAAAATCCAAGCGGCAATTGCAAAAACGTCGCCTGCTACGTGCAGAATTTGCAGAATTTCCGGAAGCATCCCCTGGAAACACAAAGGGGACGACCCCGCGATGGAGGAGCCGTCGCCTCGATGTAACTTATTGCTGATCAACAGGTTACGGCCGGTCCACCACCCGGATCGAGCCCCGCATTCGGGAGTGGATAGTGCAACGGTAAGCAATCTCGCCCGTGTCGCTGGCTACCCACGCGTACCGTTCACCGCCGCGGAGTTCGCCGGAGTCGAACAGACTGTCCCGCACCGCGTTGTGCCGCACGATGTCGCGGTTGATCCAGACGACGGTATCACCCACACCGATGACGAGTGTGCGCGGCGAGAACGAATTGCTGCGCATCCGAATCTCGTGCTGTCGCGGACCCTTGACCGCGTGCGCGGCACCCACGAGTGCCGAGAGCACGACGACGAGCGCAACGCCGCGTAGGACTCGCATCAGCGGCGGCCGACGGCCTGCACGAGCGACTTCGCGTGGTCGAGGTGCGCGGCCACAGCGGGGCGCACCTGCACGAGCAACGCGCGGAGGTCGGCGTTCTGCGCGCCGGGAATCAGGGCTCCGTCAATCGCACCCAAGACCGTCGTGTGATACGTGACTTCGTTGGCGGCGTACGCGCTATCGAATGCCGCGCCTTCGAAGTCGCGGAGCGTCAGCCGCTTGGCCTCGGCATCGTCGCGAAGGTCAAAGGCGATCTGGTTCATCGCCGGGGTCACGCCGAGTCGCGTGACGAGCGCCGTCGCCGCTTCGTTCACGGACTCGTGGTCGCGCTTTACCATCGCGGCAAACTCCCGCACAGCGGCGTGCTGACTCTTGGCGAGCGCCATTTCCGCGTAGCTGATGTCAATGCTGTTGGCCGTGACGACAATGGCCGCGATGTTGGCATCCGTGAGGGCGGGCGCGGGCTGCTGGACCCGACCGAAGCGGCAGCCCGAGAGGGAGAGTGCAGCGACCGCTGCGACGAGAACTGTGCGCACGTGAGAATCCTGGTTGAGGGGGTTAGTGCCTGAAGAGCCAACGCACGACATCGTCGAGACGTGCCCCGACGACGAGCGTGTGGCCCCAGCCCTCGGCCAGCGAGAATTCTACTGCGGCGCCGGCAGCGCTCGCTTGTTCATATGTCACGCGGACCCGCGTGATGGGAATCACCAAGTCGGCTTCGGCGCCGACAATGAGCGTCGCGGGGAACGCCGAGCTTGCCGGGGCGTTCACGGCGGGTGCAATGACCGCAGCGGCGCGCACCGCTGAGCGTCGTTCACTGGCGGCCTTCCAGGCAGCGGCGCCGCCGAGGGAGTGGCCGAGGACGTAGACGGTCGCACGGTCGATCAGATAGTCGCGTTGGAGCACGGCCAACGTCGAGTCGAGCGCGGCGGCGTCCTGCACGAACGGAATCGTGAGCGGTGAGACGAGGAGAAAGCCGACCGAATCCGCGAGCTGGCGGAGTCGTCCCGCTCCGTAACCTTCGAAGAACATATTCTCGTCGGCGCCGGCGCCGTGAAACGCGATGACGACCGGCAACTGCACGCCCGCACGCGCATCGCGCGGCGCATAGATGCGCATCGGGATGGGGCCCGCCGGGCCGAGAATGACACGCCAGTAGTCGCCGGTACGGAACGCGAAGGGACGCTGTCCTGCAGCGGCGGTGCGAATCTCGGTGCGCACGTCGTTGGCGAGCGTAACCTGATTCGCGAGGAACGCGGCCGAGTTGCCGGGGTCGGGCGCCTCGGTCACGAGTGCCGCACGCGCGCGCATCGCGGCGACATCGTGCGCGTCGGTGGACGCCGGGAGGGCGGCGATCGCACGCTGCAACTCCGCTTGCGTGCGCTCGGCGGGAGCACCCAGCACGAGAAAGTCGGCGCGCAGTCCGAGTGCGGCCCCCGCAAAGGAAACCTCGACGCGGTATTTGCCGGGCGCGTTAATGACGCTGCCGGCCGGCAACGCAGCGGCAATCGTCGTGCCGGCGGCGAGGTCCGGAAGCACCGACTGTTCACCCGAAGCGCGCGTGACGCCACCGGCGTCCACGATGCGCCACTGCAACACGCGTTCCCGCGTGCCGAGCGCGGGGTCGGGATACATCAGCGTCAACTGCAGTTCCGGCGCGCTGCCGCGGCCGGCGATCAAGGCGTAGGGCTGGACCTGCGCCCGCAACTGCAGCACCTGTCGTGTCGGGCTGCCGACCGCAGAGTCGCCGCTCATCCGCGCGAGCAGGTCGTGCATCTCGCGCAGCACCCGGGTGTAGTCGCCGCCGAAGAAGGCGAGCGTGGTGCGGTCGAAGGCCTGGTTCCATTCCGTGCGGCGCGCCGCCGGGATGCCGCGGCGGGCGGCGAGGCGGTCGATCTGGAGATACGCGTCGGCGAGGTCGCGCCGCGAGACGGTCGGCGACTGAGCCCCGAGCGCGGCGGCAATACCGAGCGCGCAGGCCGCGGGCCCGAGGAGAGCGGCGAGGGAACGCATACCGCCAATATCGCGCTTTGCACCGAGCTGCGACACATTCCCTGCGACCCTCACCCCGACCGGCCCGATGACGACGCAACTTCTCGAGGCGCGCCGCGCCTTTCTCGCCCAGTGTAGCGCCCTCGGAGTGGGCGCGACACTCCTTCCCGGCGTGCTCTGGGCCAAGGTCGCCGCCGGAGCGGAGATCGATAAGGCGACCATCGCTGCGGCCGAGGAGATTGCCGGGGTCTCGTTCACCGATGAGGAGCGCGAGCTGATGCTCGCGGCGGTCCGTCGGCAGGCACAACAGATCGCCGCGCTGCACGCCGTGCCCGTGGACAACGCGGTTGCGCCGGCGGTGTCCTTCAACCCCCTGCTACGTCCCGATGCGTTGCCCAAGGGCGAGCAGCGGCCGCCCAGGATGTCACGCCAGCCCCGCGATGCCGCGCCCGCAGCGGACGCTGACCTCGCCTATGCGCCCGTGACGACCCTGTCCGAGCTCCTGCGCCGTCGCCAGGTCACGAGCGAGCGTCTCACCACGCTCTACCTGAATCGGCTCGAGCGTCTCGATCCGCAACTGCTCTGTGTGACGTCCCTGCTGCGCGAACGCGCGCTGGAGAAGGCGCGAACGGCTGACGCCGAGATCGCGCGGGGACGGTATCGCGGTCCGTTGCACGGCATCCCGTGGGGCGCGAAAGATCTGCTGGCGGTGCGCGGTGCGCCGACGACGTGGGGAGCCGCCCCCTTCCGCGAACAGCGCTTCGAGACGGACGCGACCGTGGTGCAACGACTCGACGCCGCGGGTGCTGTGCTGATCGCGAAGCTCACGCTCGGTGAGCTGGCCCAGGGCGATCGTTGGTATGGCGGGATGACGCGAAACCCGTGGAAGCTGGATCAGGGCGCGAGTGGATCGTCGGCAGGCTCGGCGGCGGCCGCGGCGGCAGGCTGCGTCGGCTTCGCCATCGGCTCCGAGACTCTCGGATCCATTTCGTCACCGAGTACGCGCTGCGGTGCGACCGGGCTGCGGCCCACGTTCGGTCGCGTACCGCGCACGGGTGCGATGGCACTGTCGTGGTCGATGGACAAGCTCGGCCCGCTCGCGCGGTCGGTGGAGGATTGCGCGCTGATTCTCGCGGCCATTCACGGTCCCGACGGACAGGATATGTCGACGCACGCCGCGCCTTTCAACTGGAACGGCGACGCGCCGCTGCGCGGACTGCGCGTGGGCTTCGTGAAGTCCGCGTTCGAGAATTCCGCGACGCGTGGCGCCACGGGGAGCTTCGACGATGCGGCGCTCGATGTGCTCCGCGGCCTCGGCATCGCATTGGTGCCGGTCGAAGTCCCGACGATGCCCTACGATGCGATGCGCCTGATCCTCGATGCCGAGGCGGCCGCGGCGTTCGACGAGTTCACGCGCAGCGGCAAGGCGCGCGAGTTGGCGCAGCAGGGCCCGAATGCCTGGCCCAACCTGTTTCGGCGCGCACACCTGATTCCGGCGGTGGAGTACATCAACGCCAACCGCGTGCGCACGCTCGCGATGCGAGCCTGGGACCAGCTGATGCAGGACGTGGACGTAATCGTCGCGCCGACCAACTCGACGCAACTCGTCGCCACGAACCTCACGGGGCATCCCGCCGTGATTCTGCCGCACGGGTTCCGTGCCGACGGCACGCCGGTGTCGCTGACCTTCCTCGGTCGGCTCTTCGGTGAGGAACCGATGCTCCGTGTGGCGCACCACTTTCAGCGCGCGACGGACCACCACCTCAAGCACCCGGCGCTGGCCTAGCGATGCGCGTGGCGCGCCGCGAGCCAGGCGACGGCGAGAAATCCGGCGAGTCCCGCCAGGCCGACGCCAACCAGCGTTGAGGTGTCGCGTTCGACGAACCCGACGCCGAGCAGCACGGTGCCGATGGCATACGGCACCTGCGCGATTGCGAGCGCGCCGAGGTATCGGGACAGCGGATAGCGCATCAGGCCGAGCGCGTACGCGAGCAGCTCCGACGGAATGGTGAGCTGCAGCAGGAGCACGGCCGTGAACGACAGCGGACGCGAGACGAAGCGTTCGTAGCGCGCGAGCGTGGCCGGCGAGATCAGCCAACGCAGGAACGGGCGCCCCAGGTACGCCGCCGCGAGATAGCCCAACACGCCGCCCAGCAACCAGCCGACATACAGCAGGAGGATGGTCACTTCCGGCCCCCACGCGTACACGGCGGCCGGGATGAGCACGGCACTGGAGACAAACGCGGCCAAGGCGGAGACCGCGGCTGCCACGGCAAAGAGTACCGGGCCGGCGATGGGGTGCGCGTCGATCACTCCACGGGTGGCCTCGAGCAGGCCAATCACGGCACCGTGGATTGCGTCGGACGACGCCAGGGCGATCATCGCGGCGAGCAGCAATCCGAGCACGACGGCGCGGGTGATGGCGGGGCGAAGTCGCTCGAGGGAGTGTCGCATAGCGGCACCGAAAGGTATTCGCTTCGATTGACACCGGGCCCGTGAGGGGCACCTTTGGGCACCCCCTGCCCAGGACATCCCGTGTCATCGCCCGCCGCGCCGCCGTCTCCCGTCGAGTCCGAATCTCGGATCGCCGCGCTCGATGTCGCGCGCGGCCTCGCGCTGTTCGGCATCCTCCTGATGAACATCACGGCGTTCGGGCTGCCGTGGGCCTACGGCGATCCGACCAACTTCGGCGGATCCGAAGGCGCCGACCTCTGGGCGTGGCTGATTACGACGGTGGGGTTCGAGGGCACGCAGCGCGGCCTGTTCTCCCTGCTCTTCGGTGCCGGCCTCGCCATCCTTGCCGACTCGCTCGAACGATCAGGTCGCGCGAATGCCCACGATGTCTTCCTGCGACGCAACTACTGGCTGGCGCTGTTCGGCATCATCCACTCGTACATCCTGCTCTGGACAGGCGAGATCCTGTACTACTACGGGGCCACGGTGCTCTTCGTGTACGGCTTCCGCAACGCCCGTCCGCGCACACTCATCACGCTGGCGGCGGGCGGATTGCTGCTTGGCGCGGCGTGGAGTGGTGTCGAGGCAAGGAAGGCGCTGAAGACCCACGCTGAATTCGTGGTGGCCGATTCCGCGCGCGCCGCTGGTGACTCACTGAGCAAAGAGCAGCGGAGCGCGATCGAAGCCTGGGAGAAGGTCGTCAAGAGTGCGAAGCCCGACTCGGCGAAGCTCCAGGAGGAGATTGACGCCAAGCAAGGCAGCTACTGGGACGTGCTCGTGTTCCAGGCGCCGCAGAATATGTACTTCCAGTCGTGGTGGTTCTACCGGTACTTCTTTGACATCTGGTCGATGATGCTGCTCGGCATCGCAGTGTACCGCACCGGCGTGATCACAGCCCAGCGCTCGACGGGGACCTACCTGTTGATGGTCGTGCTCGGCTACGGCGTGGGACTCACAGTCAACGTGATGGAGGCCCGTCACATCCTCGCCGAGCAGTTCAGCGTGCTGTCGTTCAAGCGTACGGCGGTCACCTATGACGTCGGTCGCCTTGCGATGACGCTTGGTCACCTCGGTGTGATAATGCTCTACTGCCGCGCCACGTGGTGGCAGGGACTGCGGCGCGCGCTGGCGGCGGTCGGCCGGATGGCGTTCAGCAACTACATCGCGACCTCGATCGTCTGCGCGCTGATCTTCTACGGCTTCGGCTTCGGCCTCTACGCCCAGCTTGCGCGGCATCAGCTGTACTACGTCGTGGCCGGCATCTGGATTGCGCAGTTGATCGTGAGTCCGCTGTGGCTCGCGCGCTACCGATTCGGACCGCTCGAGTACGTCTGGCGTTGGCTGACGTATCAGGAGCGACCGCGCTTCCGCGGCCCGGCGTCCGGCTCCGCGTAGGTCAACACGTTCAGGGCGAGCGCGCGCCGCCCGGCGGACGCCCGCCGGCGGCACCTGGTCCCGGGAATCCCTGCTGAGGCGCCTTGATGCGGGCCGGCAGCCGCTCCCATTGGGCGGGAGAGAGCGCCTGCTGCAGCGCCTTGATGGACTCCTCGCGAATGCGCTGCGCGTCGGCAAGCGGTTCGCGCAGTTGCTGCATCATTGCTTGTGGATCGGCGTTGTTGCCAATCCGCGCGATGCGCTCCGAGATGGACGCCGCCAGCGTGTTCACCCGACCGTCGTGCGCTTCGGCGAGCGCGCCGAGTCGCACCACCTGGACGGAGTCGAGCTGAAGCGAATCGCGCAGCGCGAGCGTCTGCTGGAACGGATTCGGCGTAAAGCGCCGCACCAGCGCGCCCGGATCGGCAAACGGCGAGGCCGCCGCGCCGCCGCGCCCGCCACGCGCGGACGCCTGCGCCGCGAGCATCGCCTCCCGTTGGCGATCCGGACCCACGGTGTACCGCAACTGCAGAGCTAGCTGGAACGGATTGAGCTGCTGCCCCACGCCACGTCCTCCCGCGCCGGTGCCGGTGGCGTCGCCGAAGCGCTCGTTCACGGCGTAGCGGAAGCTGTTGTTGCCGGCATCGAAGCCCGTCACGTAGAGCAGGTTGGGGTCGATGCGGCGCAGCTGGCCCCAGCCCTCGAGCTCGTCGCCGTTGACGAGCTGATCGAGTCCGGCAAGCGGGTTCACGAGTTGCAGTGAGATCATCAGGTTGCGCTTCAGCCCGAACCGATCGGGACGATAGTTCAACCGGACGTCCAACGACGGAAACCACGGGGCCACGCAGCCGTTGCGCGCGGCAATCGTGCCCAGCTGCGAGCGCAGGCATTCGCGCACCCGCGGCGTGGCCCCGTCGAGTAGCGCCTGCATTCCAGCAGCCAGTGCTGGATCGGAGGTCACGGCAGGGTCGAAGATGTAGGCGCGATCGTTGCGGGCCCCGTCACCGTTGATGTCGCCCGCCACACGAGGCGTGTACGGCTGCCCAGAAGTCGCGCGCCCAATCACGGTGAGCTCCACCGATGGGTGCAGCGGCATCGTGAGGGTCGAGACCACGACGTGCCGCCGCTCGAGGTCGCTGGTGCCCCACGGCGTCTCGTTCGGGTCCGCGTTCGTCGTCGGCGAGGCAAATGCCTGCTGCGCGTTGCAGCACGAGAACGACGACTGATCGCGGCTCCGGGCGTAGGTGTAGTTCGCCGAGAGCAACACGCCGTTGCGCAGGAAGCCGTTCACCCCGAGGGTGGCCTGCCGCGTCTCAGAGCGGAGGCCGGAGTTCACCGAGAACACATAGCCGTAGTCGTCCTCGCGCCGCGACTCGAGATTGTTCACGATGCCCGTGGCTGGCGTGATGGCTGCGGGCGTGACGAACACCGGCCGCCCCCCTTCCGCCGCGAGGACGAACCGCGGCGCGGCATCGAGGTTCAGGTCGCGCACCCCGTACAGATTCACGCCGAGCGCGTACGAGACGTCGAGCGACAGGTTCAGTCGTTGCAGCACCCGCCGCTGCACACCCAGCGAGGCACGCCACGAGCGCGGTGCGCCGAAATCTCCGGCGAATGTGGTGACGTTCGGACGCGAGGTCGAGAACGGCGTGGGCGACCCGCCATCAGCGCAGCTCGCCGGCGTCTGCGACGGATCGGCCGCCAGCAGCGTCCAGTCGGGAATCGGTACCGCCGCACCCACGCACAGCAGCTGCGACTCGGCGCCCGGGAGCCCGGTGGCATCGAGGGCGCCCGTGAACAAGCCACTGGGTGCGCGACCGCGGAACTCGCCGATTCCGCCGCGAATGATGGTCGTGGCCAGTCCGGCGAACGGCCCCGCACCCTGCGGTCCGCCACCCGGGCCGCCCATTCCACCGAAACCGCCACGCGGCCCGGCGCCCATCCCGCCGGACGGCTGCGGTCCGGCCGCGCCGCGCGGCGCCGTGCCCGGTGGCGTCGCCGGCAATCCCAACGTCCAAGTGAACCCAACACGTGGGCTCACGTGCGACTCCGAGGGAAACCGATCGGTACGCTGCCCGAACCGCGCGAACACGTCGGGGTTGAAGGTCGGCTCGCCGTCGTACGCGGAGTGCTCGAGACGCAGTCCGTACGTCAGTTGAAAGGCGCGCGAGACTCGCCACGTGTCACCGAGGTAGAGCGCACTGTTCCAGATTCCGCCGTTGCGCTCGCTGGGGGCGAGCGTGCGAGTGAACTGCGCCGGTACGTTCGCCGCGAGGTCGGCGAGCGAGTTGTAGGTGAAGGTGCCGTTGCGGTTGGTCGCGAAGTCCTGGTTGTACTGGCTCAGGTTCACCAGCGCGCCGAGCTTCACGCGGTGCGCGCCGTCCTGGGAAATCCACGAGAGCTCGTTGGTTGCCTCGAGCTGATCGTTCTCGAGATCCTGGGGCAGGGCCGTGTTGCCGCCGAAGGTCAGCGCGGAGACGGCGCGCGAGCCGTCGCTGAAATCGCTGATGACCTGTACGCGCCCCGCCGGCGCCTCGAGGTACGGTCGCGAGTCGCGCGTGTCGAGCGCGCCGTACAGCCGCACTTCGTTGATGATGCCGTTGTCGAACTGCGAAATCAGCGAGGCCAGCAGGCCGCCACCGAGCGAGTTGAGCTCGCCGCCAAAGTGCGGCACGCTGAGCGCGGAGATCCGCTGTCCGTCCTGCACGCCAAAGCGCCAGTCGCCGCGCAGGGTCAGCGTGTGCTTGTCGCTGAGCGCCCAGTCCACGCGGCCAAGGGTGGAGAGGTTCTCGGAAAGGCGCCGCGAGGGAACACCGTCCACGCGCGGCGGCAGCCCCAGCCCGCTCACCAGATCGAGAAATCGCGCAGCAGAGTCCGGTGCCACGCCGAAGCGCTGGAAGATCACGTCCGTGCCGCTGAGCAGGCTCTGGAGCCCATCCGAGCGCGCGCGGAACTGCGCCGACCCAAACCAGAACAGCTTGTCCTTGACGATGGGGCCACCGAGGCCGAACGAGTACTGGTTCTGCGTGTATGGCTGCCCGAACTGCACGGCCTCGTCGTCGTAGAACTGCATCTCCGGTGTGCGCAGGTCGTAGCCGAGCGACCCCTGCAGCACGTTGGTGCCGCTGCGGGTGGTGCTAGCGACCTGCCCGCCGGTGAACTGGCCGCGCGCCACGTCGTACGTGGAGGTGACCACGCGACTGGTGCGCACCGCCTCCTGCGGCACCGCGCCCGTTCCGAACGACAGGCCGTCGAGCGTGATCTGGTTCTGATCCACGCGTTGACCCGCCACGGAGAACGCCGACGCGCTTGAATCGCTGCCACCAAGCGTGACCACGCCCGCCGAGAGGCCCGCGAGCGCCGTGGGGTCGGTGGCATCCACCGGGAGGCGATACAGTTGCTCGCCCGTGAGCACTCGCTCCTGCGTGCCCGGTGTCGGACGGTCGGCATTGCTCTGCAAGGGTCCACGGTTGGCGGTCACGACCATCCGCTCGATGGTCTGCGCCGTCCGCTGGAGTCGGAGGGTGACTTCGAGCCGATCCTCGTCGGATTGGCGAACCACCGTCTGGGTGGCCGGAGCGAAGCCAATTGCGCGCGCCACCACCCGGTACTGCCCGGATCCATCGGGAAACAGGATCGTAAACTGCCCGCGCTCATTGGTCGTCCGGCCCCGGGTCGTCTGCGTTTCTATAGAAGTGGCCTCGACACGGGCGCCGGCCACCGGGTTGCCGTCAGTGTCGAGCACCCGTCCGACGATGATCTCCGTGCCCGCCCCGGTCTGGGCGACGACACGGCCAGGTGAGGCAGCGGTAGCGATGGTGAGGAGGGCGAGCAACGAGCGGGCGATGCGCATACGACAGGGGTGTGGGATGCTCGTTGGACGTTCGCCCCGACCGAAACGTTCAGGGCGGAGCGCGGTTGAGAAGCGGGGTCCCGGCGGCTAGCTTCCTTCCCTACGGCGCCGTGGCCAAGTGGTAAGGCGGGAGACTGCAAATCTCCTATTCGTCGGTTCGATTCCGACCGGCGCCTCTCGGGTCCAGCTACAGGATGGGCGAAGGTACGAAGTGCAAACGGCGGGGCGGACGTTCAGTCCTCACCGCCGTTTGCACATCAGGGCCGCAAGACCGCCTAGTCGAGCCGCAGCCGCGTGAGGGCGCCCGTCACCTGGCCGAGCACTTGGTCATCGTGCATCACGCTGGTGAACGCCGCCTCGAACTGGCTCGGAGCGAGGTACACACCCTCGGCGAGCATTGCGTGAAAGAACCGCGCGTATCGCTGCGTGTCTGCCGTCTTGGCTGTGGCGTAGTCCACGACCGGTGTGTTCGTGAAGAAGCTGCCCCACATCGAGCCGACGCTGGCCGCCTGGAACGGAATGCCGTGACCGCGCGCCCAGGCGGTGAGCATCTTCACGACCTGAGACGCCGCGCGTTCGGCCTTCTCGAACATCCCGGGGCGGGAGAGAATCTCAAGCGTCTTCAGTCCGCTGACCATCGCCACCGGATTTCCGCTGAGCGTGCCCGCCTGATACATCGTGCCCGCCGGCGCCACGTGCTCCATCAGGTCGCGCCGCCCGCCGTACGCGCCGACCGGCATCCCGCCGCCGATCACCTTTCCGAGTGTCGTGAGATCGGGCATCACGTTGAAGCGCTGCTGCGCACCACCGAGTCCCACGCGAAACCCCGTCATCACCTCGTCGAAGATCAGCACGGCACCGATGCGCGTGCACAGTGCACGCAGCCCTTCGAGGAAGCCCGGGCGTGGCAGGATGAAGCCGGCATTTCCCACGACCGGCTCGACGATCACCGCGGCAATCTGTCCATCGTGCGCACCGGCGAGCGCGTCAACGGCGGCGAGGTCGTTGTACGGCGCCGTCAGCGTATCGGCCACGGTGGCGGCCGTGACACCCGGTGAGTCTGGGAGGCCCAGTGTCGCGACCCCCGAGCCGGCCTGCACCAGGAACGAGTCGCCGTGCCCGTGATAGCAGCCCGCAAACTTTATGATCTTTGCACGTCCGGTCGCCGCGCGCGCGAGCCGGATCGCACTCATCGTCGCTTCGGTGCCGCTGGAGACGAATCGCACCATCTCGATGCTCGGCACCAGCGCGATGATGCGCTCGGCGAGTTCCGCCTCGAGCGGCGATGGAGCGCCGAAGCTCATCGCGATCCCCACTTGCTCGCGCACGGCTTCCAGCACTTCCGGATGACCGTGTCCGAGGATCATCGGTCCCCAGGAGAGCACGAAGTCCACGAGCCGATTGCCGTCCACATCCCAGAGGTATGGTCCCTGCGCCCTGGCCATAAAGCGCGGCGTCCCACCAACCGAGCGAAACGCGCGCACGGGCGAACTCACGCCTCCGGGCATCACCGCACGCGCGCGGGCGAACAGTTGGTCGGACTGCGCCGTCGGAGACCCCTCCACGTTGCGTGTCATCAGCGTGCGGCGGACAGCCATCGCGCCGCCTCTTTCGCGTAGTAGGTGATGATGCGGTCGGCACCGGCGCGGCGGATCGCCACGAGGGACTCGAGCACAGCGCGTGGCTCATCGAGCCAGCCGCGTTCGGCAGCCGCCTTGAGCATCGCGTATTCCCCGCTGACCTGATAGGCCACCAGCGGGTGCGGGAAATGCACGCGCACCTGGTGGATGATGTCGAGGGCCGAGCCAGCCGGCTTGACCATCAGGAGATCTGCGCCCTCGTCGACGTCGAGTTGGACTTCGCGGAGCGCCTCGCGCGCGTTGGCGGGATCCATCTGGTACGCGCGACGATCGCCGAAGCTCGGCGTGCTCTCGGCGGCACCACGGAACGGACCATAGAACGCGGACGCGTGCTTGGCCGCGTAGCTGAGTATGGGCATTTCGCTCAAGCCAGCGTCGTCGAGTGCTGCGCGAATCGCGGCCACCTGTCCGTCCATCATCGCGCTCGGCGCGACGATATCGGCCCCGGCGCGGGCATAGCACACCGCCGCTTGGCCCAGCAGCGGTAGCGTCTCGTCGTTGTGGACGACGCCGGATTCGTCGTGCACCACGCCGCAATGTCCGTGCGACGTGTACTCGCAGAGGCAGACGTCGGCGATGACGAGCATCTCTGGCGCGACGCGCTTGATCTCGGCGATTGCGCGTGGTACCGGTCCATCGGCGTCCCAGGCACCCGAGCCCTCGGCGTCCTTCCGTTGCGGAATGCCGAACAGCAGCACGGCCCGCAGGCCTAGCGAACGCGCATCGGCGATCTCGGCGGCGAGCTGATCGACGCTGAGCTGCGCGTGGCCCGGCATCGTCTCAATCGGCTTGCGCACGCCGCTCCCCTCGACGATGAAGAGCGGGTGGATAAAATCGGACACGCTGAGCGATGTCTCGCGCACGAAATCGCGGAGGGCCGCCGTGCGGCGCGTACGACGCGGACGGTCGGGCGACGAGGCCGTCGTGGGGGGAGCGGAGAAGTCCTGAAGCATTATGCCTCTGATGCGGGTGCCGTGCGGGCGGCGAAGGTGCGGATAAGCGCGGCGACGAGGCCGTCGTCGTCGGAGGGGTCGGCGATGGCGTCCACGCTGAGGCCGCACTCGCGTGCGGCCGCCGCGCTGACCGGCCCGATGCACACGACCGCAGGTCGGGCGTCACTGGGCAGGCGGTCAAGGCGCACGCCGGCCGCGCCGAGACCCTCGACGACGTGGCGGACCGTCGAGGCACTGGTAAAGGTGATGGCATCGACGCGGCGATCTCGCAGCGCGTCGACGATGCCCAGCAGCGCCACGTCGGCCACCGTTCGATAGGCGACGACGTCGTGCACGCGCGCACCGCGGGCCAGCAGCACTTCCGCGAGCTCGCGTTTGGCGAGATCGCCGTGCGGCCAGAGCACGTGCGCGTTGGACGCGATGGGGAGCTCGCGTGCGAGCGACGCGGCAACCGCTGCCGAGGGCTGAAAGTGCACGGGCAGGCCCGCGTCCGTGACCGCACGCGCCGTGGCACTTCCGACGGTGCCGATCTTCGGCGCATCGCCCCACGCTGCCGGCTCACGATCCAGCGTCGCCAAGGTGCCGCGGACTGCGTTGGCGCTGGTGAACAGCAGCCAGTCGAAACGCCCGAGCTGCGCGAGTGCATCGCGCAGGGGCGTACTGTCCTCCGGCGGGAGGATCTCGATGGCCGGCGTGGCGACTGGCAGCGCTCCGGCGCTACGGAGCTTGTCCAGCAGCGCGACCGCTTGGGCCGCCGCGCGGGTCACGACGATGCGTCGTGCGGCGAGCGGACGAGCGTCAGGCGCCACGACCGTCAGCCTCGGCCGCGAGCAGGTCGCCGCCGCCCTCCTCGATCAACGCCTGGGCGACAGACGCGCCCAAGGCGGACGCCGCGGAACGCGCTGCCGTCTGCTGCACGCGCACATTGCGTCCGTCCGGCGCGCCGACGAGTGCAGTGAGCGTGAGCAGGTCGCCGCGCGGAACGGCGAATCCCGCGAGCGGCGCATTGCAGCCGGCACCCATCGCCGCGAGGAACGAACGCTCGGCGATCGCACAGGCACGCGCGTCGGCGTCGTCGAGCGCGGCACACAGCGCGGCGATCTCCGCGTCGCCGGCGCGCGCCTCGACGGCCAGGATACCCTGCGCGACAGCGGGCAGCATCACGTCGGGATCCAATCGCTCGGTCACCACGTGCGACCACTCGAGGCGATCGAGGCCCGCGGCCGCCAGTACAATCGCGTCGTAGTCGCCGCGCTCGAGTTTGGCGAGTCGGGTGTCGACGTTGCCACGAATGTCAACACACACCAGGTCCGGTCGCAGTGCCTTGATCTGACACGCGCGACGCGGCGAGGACGTTCCCACGCGTGCGCCGTGCGGCAGTTCCAGCAACCGGCCGTGCCGTGAGACCACCACATCCCGCGCGTCGGCGCGCGTCGTGAACGCGACGATGGCGAATTCATCAGGCAGCGTCGACGGCAGGTCCTTTGCACTGTGCACGGCGAGGCGAATGCGACCGGAGCGCAGCGCATCCTCGATCTCCGCGACGAAGAGCGAGTTGCGGCCGATCGCCGCGAGCGGCCGATCCTGCACCTCGTCACCACGCGTCGAGATGCGTTCGAGCACAATCTCCAGCGAGGCGTCGAGCCCCAGCAGCCGGTCGCGAATGTGGTTCGACTGCCAGAGCGCGAGCTTGCTCGCGCGGGTTCCGATGACAACTTGTCGATCCTGCACCGACCCCCCTGTCCAATCCGCCTCTGAAATTCTGGTGCGTGGGCCAACCGGATGGGGCGGACGCGTCGCCATCCGCGCGCAGGAGCGCAGCCCACCGCAATGTACGAATTTGCCTGCGAGGTGCGACGAGTGTCATCCTGCACTGACAGCTGCCGCCTCAGCTGTGCCGCGACGGATGCGTCGACCTCTGGGCCCCACGCCGCTCAGCGAGGAGGCGGTCGGCCATCGCCCGTCCCTGCGCGATGCAGGCGCCGAGGGAGACGCCGGCGCGCCACTGTCCGGTGAGGTACAGCCCCGGCAGCGCGCGCTCAATGTCCGCCGCCGCCGCGTCCACGAGCTCGTGGCCGAGCTCATACTGGGGGATGGCGCGCGGCCAGCACTGATGATGGACGAAGACCGGCGCGCGCCGCAGGCCCAGCAGTGTGCCCAGGTCGCCCAGGACCTCCGGCAGGATGCGTTCCGTCGCAGCGGTGCCGCGTTCGGGTGCGCGCATTCCTCCGAGGAACGCGGTCAGCAAGATATGCCCCGCCGGTGCGCGGTTCGCGAACACACTTGACGAAAATAGGGCTCCGAGCACGTAGCGGTGCTCGACGCGCGGTGTGAGCAGGCCGAATGCATCGAGCGGGTGCAGGACGTCCTCACGGCGGAACCCGAGAGCCAGCGTGGCGATCGGCGCGTGGACGAGGTTGGTGATCGGACCGAGAGCCTCCCTCGCCTGCGACGGCAACCCGAGCGACGGAAGCGCGTGCGCCGGAACGGCTGCGAGGACGGCGTCGAAGTCCTCCGTGCTGGGCTGCGCACCCTGTGAACGCACCCTCCACGCACGCGATCGGCGTTCGATGCTCACGATTCGCGTGGCCAGGCGCACGTTGTCACCGAGTGCGGCGGCCATCGCCCGCGGAAGCGCCTCCAGTCCGTCAACGAACGACAGGACGCCACGGCGGCGTTCGTTTCGCGGTGTGGCGCGCATCTCTCGGACGCTGCCCAGGAGCAGCGACCCGTACTGTCGCTCGGCGCGATGTAGGAGGGGCATCGCGTGACGGACGGACAGGCGCTCGAGGTCCCCGGCGTGAATGCCGGCGATCATCGGGTCCACGAGATAGTCGAGAATCTCCTGGTCGAGTCGCCGGCGGATCAGCGCGGCAATCGATTCGTCGCCGCTGTCGCGCCTGGCGCGCACGAAGGTCTCGCCGAGGAGGGAGAGCTTGGCGCCCGCACTGAGCGCCTTGGTGGTCAGCAGCGAACCCGGGCCACCCGGGAGCGCTACGAGCGCGCCGTTGCGCACGATGAACCGACGTTGGGCGACGGCGCGTGGGGCGAGGCGCTGTGACGCAAGACCGAGACTCGTGACCAGGTTCTCGAGCGCAGCACTGGCCAAGAGCGAGGTGGGGCCAGTCTCGACGAGAAACCCATCTCGCCGCACGGTCGAGATGACGCCCCCGACGCGATCAGCGGCTTCGAAGATCGTGGGCCGTATTCCCTGTCTCTGCAGCTCGAGCCCGGCGGACAGGCCAGTGACTCCCGCGCCGACCACGGCTACGCGCACGTCAATCCTCCGTCGCCCAGTCGCGCGGCACGAGCATCGCAGCAAGCTCGTCCTCGATCGAGCCCGGCGCCGGCTCGCGCGGAGCGGGCCAGGCCGCAACAGGAGGCATCGACATCAGCACGCTCTCGGTGCGCGCGCCAGTCTGCAGCCCAAAGAGCGTCCCGCGGTCGTGGAGCAAATTGAACTCTACATAGCGCCCGCGTCGATGAAGCTGCAGGGCGCGATCGCGCTCGGTGAAGGGGAGGTCGCGGCGGCGCTCGACGATGGGAGCGTACGCCGTCACGAGGGCACGGCCCACGGCGTCCACGAACGCGTGCAGTCGCGGCGGGGCAAGCCCGAACGGCGCCTCGCTGGGACGCAGGTGGTCGAAGAAGATGCCGCCGACACCGCGCGCCTCGTTCTCGCGATGCGGATTCCGAAAGTACTCGTCACACCACGGCTTGCAGCGCACGAAGATCGCCGGGCTGTAGGCATCACAGGTCCGCTTGAGCTCGCGGTGAAAGTGCCGCGCGTCTTCAGGGATCGGATGCATCGGCGTCAGGTCAGCTCCACCGCCGTACCACGCGTCGAAGCGATTGCCGGCGGCGTCGAGGAGTTCGACGAAGCGAACGTTTAGGTGCACGGTCGGCACCATCGGCGAACGGGGATGCGCGACGACGCTCACGCCCGTGGCGAAGAAGTGCACGTCAGTCCCGAGGGGAACGCTGCCGCCTAGTCTCGCCGCCGCCGACGCGGGCAGCGGGCCCTCGACGAGGGCGCGGTTGACGCCCGCCTTCTCGAAGACGCGTCCTTCAGATAGGAGCCGGGCGCGCCCTCCTCCGCCTCCGGGGCGTGCCCAGTTCGCCTCGTGAAACGTGCCGCCATCGAGCTGTGAAAACATCGCGGTGACTGCGTCCTGTAACTCCGCGCTCCACCCCGCGAGAGATTCGCGCTCGCGGACCCGCTGCGCTCGGCCTGTCGCCGTCACCGGGTCTCCGCCGCGTGTCCGGCCTCGCGCGCCGCGCGCGAGTCCCAGGCCTGCACGGTTTCGATGAACACCCGTGCGTTCGCGACGGGGACGTCGGGCAAGATGCCGTGACCGAGGTTCGCTATGTAGCCGGGCCCGTCCAGTGCGCCGAGCATCGCCTCGGTGCGCGCGCGGATTTCGCCTTCGCGGGCGTAGAGCGCCATCGGCTCGAGGTTACCCTGCAGCCCGCGCCCCGACGCGTCGGCCACGCCACGGGCCCACGCGGCGTCCGTGTGCCAGTCGACGCCCAGTACGTCACAGCCGGTGGCGTCGGCGATCTCATTCAGCGCCCAGCCCGCTCCCGGGGCGAAGCAGAGGACGGGAACGCTTGCCGTCCGCGCGAGCGCAGCGGCGCGCGCCAGATAGGGTAGGGCGAACTCGCGGAACTCGCGTGGCGCGAGCGCGCCCGCCCAGGAGTCAAAGATCTGCAACGCCTGCGCACCCGCGGCCGCCTGGGCGATCAGGAAGCGACCGACGTTCTCAGCGAGCCGTGCCAGCAGGGCGTGCGCGAAGCCAGGATCGGCGAACACGATTCGCTTCGCGATGCTGAACGACTTCGTGCCCCGGCCCTCCGTCATATACGCGAAGAGCGTCCACGGCGCGCCGGCAAAGCCGATCAGCGGAACACGGCCGTCCAGCGCCCGACGCGTCAGTCGCAGGGCATCGAGGTGGTAGCGCAGGTCCTCCTCCGGCTCCACGTCGTGCAGGCGCGCAAGATCCGACGTCGTGCGGATCGGATCGGAAAATTGCGGGCCGACACCCTCGTCTACTGCGAGATTCATTCCCATCGCATCGGGCACGACGAGAATGTCCGAGAAGATGATGGCGGCATCCACGCCGAGCAGCTCCACGGGCTGCATCGTGACCTCGGTGGCGAGCTCCGGGGTCCGGCACATCGTCAGGAAGTCGCTGCGCGCGCGCACGGCGCGGTACTCCGGCAAGTAGCGACCGGCCTGACGCATCATCCACACGGGCGGACGGTCCACGGGTTCGCGTCGACAGGCGCGGAGGAAGCGATCGTTCATAGCAGACAAGTTGGGGGGCGAGCAATGGGCCGCGCGCGTCAGGTCGCGAGTCCGTGCCGACGCATCTTTACATAGAGCGTCTGTCGCGACAAGCCGAGAATCTCGGCCGCGGCGGTGCGGTTGTCGCCCGTGAGTTCAAGCGCCGCCTCAATAAAGTGGCGCTCGACGAGGTCGGAGGTGTCGCGAACAACGCTGGGGAGCGAGACCTTGCCCACCATCGTACAGAGTTCTTCGACAGCTGTCGTGAGATCGCGGGGGTCGCGTGACGAGGGAGCCACTCGACGGCCGACGTCGCGGAGCACAAAGCCGACGGACCCGGCGCCTTCCGTCGGCAGCGCGACGGCCGACAACTCGATTTCAGTGGCGAGACCAAGAGCACCGCGCACGCTGCTCGTCGCGAGTCGCACCACGCCGTGCGTGCGTACGGTGGCGAGAAAGACGCCGACGTCGGCGCCGGGATGGCCGACCCACAGTCCGAGGGAGCGGCCCTGTGCCTGCTCCTCGGACGCAAGCTGGGCGAGCTCGAGGAACGCGCGGTTCGCGCAGAGCACCTGCCCCTCCGCATCGGTGACGACCAGCGCCTCTGGGGCTCGGGACCACAGTTCGAGCAGCTTGGCCTGTCGCAGCGCCAGCGAAGTCGACTGCGCCAAAAGTCGAGCGAGCCGGACCACGAGCAACGTCCCGCTGTCCTGACGCAGGCACGCGACGGACACGAGTGCCTCACCGCGATCCCCGGCCAGCCGCACGCGCGTGTCGGCGGCGTGGCCGGCCGCGCGCGCGGTGGCCAGCAGGGCCTCGACAGTACGCACCTCCTCGGCGGCGATGCCCAGCGGGAACGGCGAGCCCACCAGCCCGTCGACGGAAACGCCGAAGACCAGTGCCGCCGCATCCGAGGCCTCGACTATCCTCATCGAGTCGGCGTCGAGCACGAGGATCGCGTCCGTGGTGAGCTGGAGCAGCATTCGATGGCGCGTTTCGAGGTGACGGAGCCGAGTGTAGTCGCGCTCCATCGCCTGCTGCGTGTCCACCAGCCGTCGCTGCAGGGCGGATACGGTGCGGAGGTCACGCCCGACTGCGATCAGGGTGCCCGCCTCGGTACGCGCCGCGAAGTAGGAGACCGGCACGTCGGTGCCCGCGCCCGTCGCGTGCGAAAGCTGTCGCTCGCTCGACGATCCGCGCGCCACCGCCTCTCGAACAATCAACTCGACCCGGCCGCGAGACTCAGGATCGACGGTGTCTGCCCATCGACGCCCGATCCATTCCGCGGCGCCATCAATCGGCACGCGCGCATCGCCAAAGGCCACGTCGCGGATCACCGTATCTGCATCGAGGACAAGGACCAGGTCGCTGGCGCCTACCGCGATGCGGGTGGCCCACTCGGGCGCTAGTTCCGACAGCCGAAGGCCAGCGGGGATGAAGGTCGACTCGGAACTGGCCATTGGACGGCGGGTCTCGGAAGGAACTGCACCGACGCTACCCAGGATCTCTTCAGGTGTCGCGATGGCGAGACAGTGAGAAGGTCCTGTGATCCAGCAGCCTGATGGCCGATGTGCTTGCCAATCCGTGGGATGCAGCGATAGGCGGCCGGTGGCGTCATCCAATCCTACTGCTTCGACACGCGTCTGTCTAGAAAAGCGTCAAGATGCCGATACACTGCAGCGCGTTGTCAGCCCGCCGGCCTTCCCGACGGTCCCGCGAGAGATCGCTCAGCGTGCCAATCGCAACGCCGCGCGCCGCTCCCGCTGCTGCTCCTCGATGCGTCCGCACATCACGTCGCAGAGCATAAACACGTCGTCGTTGGCGATCGCGTAGTACGCGAACGTGCCTTCCTTGCGACGCGTCACGTAGCCGCAGTCGTGCAGTTGGTGCAGGTGCTTAGACACATTCGCCTGGCCGAGCCCGGTGAGCTCAACCAGCTCGCCGACGGTGCGTTCACCGCCGCGCAGCGCCATCAGCAGCTGCAGCCGCGCGGGTTCGCCAAGCGCCTTGAAGCGTTCGGCGAGCTCGGACATCAGGGCCGTGGACATTGTCTTCGGAGGCATTGTCAGACTCCGACCGCGTTCTCGTCGCGCACGAC
>CAYPYY010000022.1:0-31757 GCA_964414995.1 uncultured Gemmatimonas sp. | reverse complement strand
TGCAGGAGGGCGACAAGGTCCGCGCGCTCTTCGAGCGCAAGATCGCGCCCGACGGAACGATGAAGATCGGCGACATCCTCGCGGCGGGCCTGGAGCGCGGCGGCACCGAGATCCAGGCGTTCCGTACCGTGAAGTCCGACGGCAGCATCAAGTACTACGACGAGCGGGGACGGTCGCTCGCGGCGGCGTTCCTGCGCGCGCCACTCTCGTTCCGGCGCGTCTCCTCCAACTTCGGCCGCCGCCGCCATCCCATCCTCGGCACGATGCGCCAGCACGCCGGCATCGACTACGCCGCCAATTCGGGCACGCCGGTGCGCGCCATTGGTGACGGCACGGTCATCTTCGCCGGCCGACGCGGTGGCTACGGCAACCTGCTTGAAATCCGCCATCCCAATGGGATGGTCACCCGGTACGCGCACCTGCGCGGCTTCGCCGAGGGCATTCGGCAGGGCAAGCGCGTGACGATCGCGCAGACCGTGGCCTACGTGGGCTCTACTGGGCTCTCCACGGCCCCACACCTGCATTTCGAGGTGTTGGTGGGCGGCGTGCACCGAAACCCCGCCCGTGCGCTCGCCAACGCCGAAGCCGGCCCGGCACTCACCGGCGCCGAACTGGCGCGCTTCGAGACGCAGCGCGACCTCGTGATGTTCGCCCTCGAGCAGCCCGCCGGCCTCGTCCGCGCGCTCGGCAACTGATTCCGGTGCGCGTCGGCGCACGCGGACACCGCTAAATGCCTTGGATCGTCGCGTTGGCCGCGGGAATCGCGGTGGCTCTCGTCACGTACGGCCGGCGCGGGCCGCGCCTGATCACGGCCCTCCGGGCCTTCGCCGCCACGATTGCGGTCGCACTCCTGCTCGATGCGCCGCTCGCCCCCGCACGGCCGCTGGCGCCGTGGGTGGCCCTCGATGCCTCGGCAAGCTGGGACGACGCCACCTCGTGGCGGCGGGCGCGCACGCTCGCTGATTCGCTCGCTCGCGGCGCTGACTCGCTGATTCTCTTTGGCCACGCGGAGCGCGGCGGGCCGGCAGACAGCGTCCCCTCGGACTCACTGTCGTCCGTCAGCCGCCTCGTCGAGCGGCTTCGAGCGACCGGTCGGCCTGCGCGGATTGTCACGGACGGTCGCTTGGACGACGCCGAGCGCCTCGCCGAGCTCCCGCTGGGGTCCGAGCTATACGTGGTGCCTGCTCCGGAGCACCGCGACCTCGGCATTGCGGCCTTTGAGGCCCCGCGGGCGGCCGTGCTGGGCGACACCATCGCCGTGCGCATTCTGCTGCGAGCGGGGCCCGGCGGCGCCGACGCGCGGCCACTCGCGCTGCGCCTTGGCGATCGCACCCTGGCGTCGCCGACCGTGGAGCCGCTCGACGCCTACGCGGAGCGCGAGCTCGTGCTCCGAGTGGTCACGCCGATCGCGGAGGGTGAGCTGCCGCTCGTCGCAGCGCTCGACCCGGGCGACGCGCGCGCGGCAAACGACAGCGTGCGGAGCCTGCTCCGCGTGGTGGGAACGGCGTCCATTGCGCTCATCAGCACGTCGCCGGACCAGGATGCGCGGTTCGTACACGCCGTGCTCCGCACGACGCAGCGAGGCGCGGTGCGCGCCTACTGGCGCGTCGCGCCCGGTCAGTGGCGCGAGGGCGATGCCGCGCGGGTCGTAAGCGAGACGCAGGTACGACGCGCGCTGGAGCAGGCCTCGCTGGCCGTGCTGCACGGCGATACCGCGTACTTCGGTCCGCCGCGCCAGCGCACGCGCGGAGCGCTCGTGCTGATGGCGCCTCCGTCCTCGAGAGATGAGTACTACCTGACCTCCGCCGGCGATTCGCCGCTGCGCGGCGACCTGTCTGCGCTGCCGTTCGACGCCCTGCCACCGCTGCAGGTGGGCTCGAGCGCGCGCGGCGCTGCCTTGCCGGCCCTGCTGGCAATGCGGGGGCGTCGCACCGACGAGCGTGCGGTGCTCTCGCTGGAGGATGGCCGGCCGCGCCGCGCCATCGTTACCGCGGCGGGCTTCTGGCGTTGGCGCACCCGCGGCGGGCGCACCGCCGAGGCGTTCGACGCGCTCTGGGGGACTATATTCGACTGGGTCACGGCGGCGCCCACGGCCACCACCGCGACCGATGGCCAGGTGCGCATCGCGCAGGAGTTGGTGCCGCGCCCGCCGGTGGTGCAGTCCGGGCCGGTGGGGACCGCCCCCGTCCGCAACCTCGCGCCGCGCGCGCGCGGCGCCTGGTGGCTGGCCGCCCTGGCCCTGCTGGCGCTCTGCGGGGAATGGATACTGCGTCGGCGAATCGGCTGGCGCTGATCGGCCCGCGACTACGTTCCATCCAGAATGTCGAGTTTGCTGAAGAAGCGCTCCCTGTGGCAGCGCATCAAGGAGATTGCCCTCACCGACGTCACCGTGCTCGCACGCGGTGGCGTGGACGCGGGCACGCTGGACCGGCTGGAGCAGACGCTGCTCGAGGCCGACCTCGGCGTGAACGTGACGCTGCGGCTTATTGAGGCGATTCGCACCAAGGCCGCCAAGGGCGAGATCAAGACCGAAGCCGACTTCCGCGCCGCCATCCGTGAGCAAGTGGTCGCGGCGTTGCGTGCGGGTAAATCGGACCCTGCGCTGACACTCGCGGCGAGCGCGCCGACGGTCATCCTCGTGCTGGGCGTGAACGGAGCGGGGAAGACCACGAGCATCGGTAAGCTCGCGGCGCGGCTCCGCGCCGAGGGGCGCAGCGTGCTCGTGGGTGCGGGCGACACCTTTCGTGCGGGCGCGATCGATCAGCTGCGCCTGTGGGCCGAGCGTACGGGGGCGGAGTTTGTCGGCGCCACGCCGGGGGCCGATCCCGCCGCGGTGGCGTTTCAGGCAATCGACGCCGGCATCGCGCGCGGCGTGGATGTTGTCCTCATCGACACCGCCGGGCGGCTGCACACCAGCCACGCCCTGATGGACGAGCTCCGCAAGGTGCACCGCGTCGTCGCCAAGCGACTGCCGGGCGCGCCACACGAGGCCCTGCTCGTGCTCGACGGCACCGTGGGGCAGAACGCCGTGCAGCAGGCGCGGCAGTTCTCCGAGGTCGTGCCGCTCACGGGCCTCATCGTGACCAAGCTCGACGGCACGGCCCGCGGCGGCGTCGTCGTCGCGGTGCACGAGGCGGTGAACGTGCCCATCAAGTTCCTCGGCTACGGCGAGCAGGCCACGGACCTCGCGCCGTTTGATCCCGTGCGCTTCGCGGCAGAGCTGCTCGACGAATGACCGCGGCGGCCGCGGGCCCTCGGAAATCGCTCGACACGCCGGTCGAGTTCCTCACCGGCGTGGGACCGCGACGCGCCGAGGCCCTGCGCCGGCTCAACATCTTCACCGCGCGCGACCTGCTGCTGCACGTGCCGCACCGGTACGAGGACGCGAGCACGGTCACGCCCATCGCGCGGCTCAAGGTTGGCGACGATGCAACGGTGATCGGCCGCGTCATCTCCAAGGGCGTGCTCCCCACGCGAAAGGGCCTGCGGATCTTCCAGGCCGTCGTGCAGGATGCCTCGGGCCTGATCGAGTGCGGGTGGCCGGGCCAGCCGTGGCTCGACCGCGCCATTCAGAAGGGTGATCAGCTCCTGCTGAGCGGGCCGGTGCGCTTCTACCACGGTCGGCAGCTCGCGCCGCGGGAGTTCGTGAACCTCGGGCCCGAGGGCGATCCCACGGGCGCTGGCCGCGTGCTGGCGGTGTACCGCGCCACCGAAGGGCTCTCGTTCAAGATGATCCGCCAGTTGGTGGAGCGGCATCTCGACGGGCTGCTGCCGCTGGTGCAGGAGTACTTGCCCGCCTCCGTGCTGGCGCAGGCTGGGGTGCCGCCGCTGCCCGACGCACTGCGGGCGCTGCATCGCCCCACGTCGGTAACCGAGGCACTGCAGGCGCGTGCGCGGTTGGCGTTCGAGGAACTGCTGTTCGTGCACCTGCTGCAGCGGCGTGCGCACGCGCTGGCCCGCGAGCGGCGCGACGGCGTCACGTTCAAGAATCGCCGCCAGCTCACGTCCAAGTTCCGCGAGGTGCTGCCGTTCGAACTCACCAAGGCGCAAGTGCGGGCCGTGCGCGAGATCGTCGCCGATATGTGCGCGCCCGAGCGAATGCATCGCCTGCTGCAGGGCGACGTGGGCTCGGGCAAGACCGTGGTCGCGGTGTTCGCTGCACTGCTGGCACTGGAGAACGGCTATCAGGTGGCCGTGATGGCGCCCACCGAACTGCTCGCCGAGCAACACGCCCGGACCTTCGATACGCTGCTCGCGCCGCTCGGCATTGTGCCCGTGCTCGTCACCGGCAGTCGGAGCGCCAAGGAACGGCGGCTCGCGGCCACGCGTCTGGAGAGCGGGGAACCGGTGATCGCCATCGGCACGCACGCGCTGCAGGAGCAGACCACGCAGTTCGCGCGTCTGGGGCTCGCCATCATTGACGAGCAGCACCGCTTCGGCGTCGAGCATCGCCGGGCGCTGGTGGAGCGTGGCAAGCCGGGCGAGAAGCCGGACGTCCTGTTGATGTCCGCCACGCCGATTCCGCGCTCGCTCGCGCTCACGATGTACGGCGACCTCGACGTCAGCGTGCTTGACGAGCGGCCACCGGGTCGGCAGCCGGTGACCACGGCGCTGCGGGCCGAGTCGGGGCGCGCGCGGGTGATGGCGTTTGTGGAACGCCAACTGAGCGCGGGTCGGCAGGCGTACCTCGTGTATCCCCTCATCGAGGAGAGCGAGAAGTCCGCGCTCAAGGCGGCCAAGCAGGCCTTCGAGGAACTCGCCGCCGGCCCCTTCGCCGGCCGGCGCCTCGCCCTCCTGCACGGCCGACTCAAGGCCGACGAAAAGGACGCCGTGATGCGCGCCTTCCGTGATGGGCAGCTGGATCTACTGGTTGCGACGACGGTGATCGAGGTCGGCATTGACGTTCCCAACGCCACGGTGATGGTCGTGGAGCACCCGGAGCGTTTCGGCCTGTCGCAGTTGCATCAGCTGCGCGGCCGCGTGGGGCGGGGGGCGGCGGAGAGCTTCTGCATCCTGCTGGGGGATGTCGCGCCGGAAGTGCAGGAGAGACTTCGGCCCTTCCTCGAGACCGAGGACGGCTTTGAGATCGCACGCGCCGACCTCGAGCAGCGCGGAATGGGCGACCTGTTCGGCGAGCGTCAGAGCGGCGTGCCGATGTTCAAGGTGGCCGATCCGCTGCGCGACGAGGAACTTGGCGAGATTGCGCGACGGATCGCCGTCGACTTGTTGGACAAGGACCCAACGCTGGCTCGCCCCGAGCACCGCGCGATGCAGGAGACGCTGCGGCGGCAGTACGGACGGGCGCTGGAACTCTTTCGTGTCGGATAGCCACTCTAGCGTGAACCGCGACCCGACCCGCATCTTCGACGGGTGACCCAGCCGAGCCTCTCTCCGCGGTCAGAGGTTCGCCGCGCGCTCAGGGCGCGGCTGGTGGTGCAGTACTCCTCGGCGGGGCTAGTGCTCGGCGTCGTGGCGGCGCTGGCGTTCGACGCCTGGTACGAGTCGCACCTGTACGAGGAGGCGCGGACCAAGGTGGCCTCGGAGATGGCGCCGGCCGCGACCGCGTTGCGCTCGGCGGTGGATCGTCGCGTCGTGCTGCTCAATGGCCTCTGGTCGTTCGCCGAGGCCGCGCCGACCCGGGCTCGGCTCGACGCCGACTTTCCGTCGTTCGCGCGCGGCCTGCTGATGGCCGTGGATGGGGTCCGTGCGCTCCAGTTCGTCCAGGAAGGGCGCATTGTGGCGACCTGGCCACTCGTTGGAAACGAGCGCGCCCTCGGGTATGACTTGTTGACGCATCCCAGTCCTCTCGTCCGTGACGGCGTGCGGCGCGGGATGGCCACCGATTCCGTGGTCGTGACGGGCCCCGTGGAACTGGTGCAAGGGGGAATGGGCCTTCTGGTACGTCGCCGGCTCAGCCCACGCCGCGGATTTCCGGATTTCGCGGCCATCATCCTCGACGTGCCGTCGATCATTCGCGACGCCGGACTGCCGGCACCGGGGAGTTCGCTCGTCTACGAAGTCCGTGACCGGTCAGGGCAGTGGTTTGGCGGCGATTCCGCCGGGGCCGCCGTGGATCCGGTAAGCCTGCCGGTCGCCGTTCCCGACGGCAACTGGACGCTGCTTGCTGCCCCACGGCTGGGTTGGGACGCACTGATCGCTGCCGAGCGACGCGCGAGTCGGTTCGGTTCACTGGGCTTCGTGCTGGCCGCAGTGCTCGTGGGGATGGTGTTCGGGCAGCGCCAGGCGCGCTTGGCTATCGAGATGGAAGGCAAGAAGGCCGAACTCGGTGTGGCGTTGCGGGCTGGCCGGATGGGCACGTGGAAGCTTGATGTACTCGCTGACCGCCTCGAGTTCGACGAGACCGGCGCGTCCATTCTCGGACGGACCATCTCGGAGACCACGGGTTCGCTCGAGCGCCTCTTTCGTTTCCTACACGGCGAGGACGCGGCGTTCGTGGCCAAGGCCTTCCTCGAGGTGCTGGGCAGCGATCGCTCGACCTACACCCTGGAGCATCGCATCGTCCTGCCCGACGGCAGCACCCGCTGGGTGTTCGTCACCGGCGAGGTGGAGCGCGACCAAGCGGGCAAGGCCGTGCGTGCACAGGGCATCATTGCCGACGCCTCGGACCGGCGCGCAATGGAGGCGCGGTCGCGGCAACTCGAGCGCGTCGAGACGATCGGGACGATGGCCGGTGGCGTCGCCCACGACTTCAACAACCTCCTGATGGCGATGGTCGCCTGCACGGAGATGGCCAAGGAAGAGCTGGAAGCGCTCGGCGACGTTGACGGCGCCGCCGACGCCCGCGGCTACTTGGACGAGGTGCTCAAGACCGCGACGCGGGCGCAGGCGCTCACGCGCCAACTGCTGGCCTTCAGCCGGGGGTCGTCGTCCGATCCGCGGCGCACGGATCTGCGCATCGCCCTCGTCGAGATGGAGCCATTGCTCCGCCGTGTGCTCGGAATGCGCATTGCGCTGACGGTCCGCGTGGAGCAGAGCATTCCGCCGGTGTGGGTGGATCCGTCGCAGCTCACGCAGGTGATCCTGAACCTGCTGGTGAACGCACGTGACGCGATCCATCAGGACGGTGCGGTGGACGTCAGTCTGTCGGTGCTCCGCGAGGGCGACCCGCGACCGCCGGACGCGCCGACTGGCGAGTGGGTGGTGCTCGCGGTGACCGACAGCGGCGTGGGAATGCCCGAGGACGTGCGGAAGCGCGTGTTTGAGCCGTACTTCACGACCAAGGGGCACGGCCGCGGAACCGGGTTGGGACTATCCGTCTTCAGCGGCGTGGTGCGGTCTGCGGGCGGGGTGGTCACCGCGGAGAGCGAACTCGGTCGCGGCACCACGATGCGCGTGTACCTCCCACCGATGGACGGCGACCGGCCGTCGACGCGCATCTCGGGCGCCGTGCCAATGCCGGCGATCTAGCCGCGCGACGGCCGCGGTCGGCGGCGCGCCGCGCTACAGCAGGTAGCTGGCGATGTAGGGGGCGATCTTCGCCCGCCGCGCCTCGGAGAGGTGCGAGAGCCCGCGCACGGTCCCCACGCAGTCGGCGCTCCCACAATGGCAGTCAAACGGCGACGCCATATCCCACTCGGTCGTGTTGTAGTCGAACGTCACGCCTTCGCCGGGGGCGATGTCGCGCAGGGCCACCACCTCGCGGCCGCGCACCCACGCGCTGGGCTCGCAGTGATGGTTCAGGTACATCCAGTAGCGATGCCTTACGCGCTCGAGGCCGGGCGGCAGGTCATCGCACTCAATGTGCAGGTCCCGGGCCACCTGAACCGAGTAACGCGTGGGCGTGGCCGATTCGCGTCCGGCGATCACGAAGATCAACGTGCCGGCGGCAATTGGCTCGCGGGCGACGAGGCGGCGCTGCTCCTGCTCGACGAGGACGCCGACGGCTGCGCAGGAGGTTTCGAGGACAGCGCCCGCGGCGTGCGGGACATCGCTGATAGGGTCCGGACGGGACGGGGCGGCAGCCATTGGCGATGGAAGCTGTATGCACTGCGTGTGTTTCGCCAGCGGTAGCTCGGCACGGGCGTGGTGAACCACCCGATTCTCCTACCGCGCCCTCTGTGGGGGGCCTAACTTGTAGCGATGGCTTCACTCGATCCTACTCGTATTTCCGATCTCCCAGGCCTCGTCGGGACCACCGTGACCGTCAGTGGCTGGGTCTCGCACGTCCGGTCGTCGGGCAAGATCGCCTTTGTGGTCCTGCGCGACGGCACCGGGCTCCTCCAGTGCGTCGTCGTCAAGAAGGAAGTCCCCGAGGCGACGTGGGAGAACTTCGGCAAGCTCACGCTGGAGTGCTCGATCACTGTCACCGGCACGGTCCGCGCCGATGCCCGACAGGTCGGCGGCGTGGAACTCGGCGTGTCGGAACTCGTCATCGTTGGACCGAGTCCGCTCGACTACCCCATCCAGCCCAAGGAACACGGGGTGGATTTTCTGCTCGACAATCGCCACTTCTGGCTGCGCACGCCGCGCCAAGTCGCGATTATGCGCATCCGCAACGAGATCGAGCAGGCCATCCACGACTTCTTCTACGAGCGCGGCTTCCTGCGGATTGACACGCCGATTCTCACGGCGGCGATCGGCGAGCGCTCGGGCCTGTTTTCGACCGAGTACTTCGACGAGGGCAACGCCTACCTTGCGCAGACGGGCCAGCTCTACGGCGAGGCCGCGGCTGCCGCGTTCGGCAAGATCTACACGTTCGGCCCGACGTTCCGCGCCGAGAAGTCCAAGACGCGCCGGCACCTCACCGAGTTCTGGATGATCGAGCCGGAAGTCGCGTTCAACGACACGCACGCCAATATGCGACTGCAGGAAGACTTCGTGTCGTTCATCGTGCAACGCGTGCTGGAGCGGCGGCAGGCGGAGCTCAAGGAGCTGGAGCGCGACGTCTCCAAGCTGGAGAAGGTGAAGGCGCCGTTCCCGCGCATTGACTACACGGACGCGGTGGCCACCCTGCAGAAGAAGGGTTCCACCGTGAAGTGGGGTGACGACCTCGGCGCCGAGGACGAAGCGTTGCTGGTGGCGGACTACGAGACGCCGATCTTCGTCTGCAACTATCCGAAGGAAGCCAAGGCGTTCTATATGAAGGAGAACCCGGCCGATCCGCGAACAGTGCTCTGCGACGATATGCTCGCGCCGGAGGGCTACGGCGAGATCATCGGTGGCTCGCAGCGCGAGGACGACTACGACAAGCTCCTGCATCGCATCCACGAGGAGAAGCTCCCGGTGGACGCGTACTCGTGGTATCTCGATCTGCGGAAGTACGGGACCTTCGTGCACGCCGGCTTCGGCCTGGGCCTCGAGCGCACAGTGGCCTGGATCTGCGGGTCGCCGCACATTCGTGAGTGCATCCCGTTCCCGCGTATGATGACGCGCCTGCATCCCTGATGATTCGCGACACCGTTCCCCCGACCACGTGAGCGCGTCCTCGCTCCCCCGCAATCCGGGCCAGCCGCTCGACCTCGACGTCGTGCGCGCGATCCGCGTGAACAAGAGCGCGGCCGAGCGTCGCGCGGCGACGATGGGCACGCGGCGCACGGTGAAGAAGGAGTGGCAGGCGGCGTGGCTGCTCAAGGCCATCACGCTGATGGACCTCACCACGCTCTCCGGCGACGACACGCCGGGCAACGTGCGGCGGCTCTGCGCCAAGGCGCGGCGCCCCCTGCGCGACGACTTGCTTGAGAAGCTCGGCGCCACGCAACTCGGCATCACGGTGGGTGCGGTGTGCGTGTACCACCAGCTCGTGCCGACGGCCGTCGAGGCGCTGGAAGGGTCAGGCATTCCGGTTGCGGCGGTGTCCACGGGATTCCCCGCGGGTCTCTCGCCGTTCGAGCAGCGGCTCGAGGAGATCCACAAGTCGGTGGAGGCGGGCGCGAAGGAGATTGATATCGTCATCACGCGCGCCCACGTGCTCACCGGCGACTGGCAGGCGCTGTACGACGAAGTGAAGGCGTTCCGCGACGCCTGCGGCGAGGCGCATTTGAAGGCGATCCTGGCCACCGGCGAACTCGCCACGCTCACGAACGTCGCACGCGCGAGCTGGGTGGCGATGCAGGCGGGCGCCGACTTCATCAAGACGTCCACCGGCAAGGAAGGCGTGAACGCCACGCTGCCCGTGTCGCTCGCGATGGTGCGACAGATCCGCGAGTACGAACGCACCAGCGGCTTCAAGGTGGGTTACAAGCCCGCCGGCGGCATCCGCACCGCCAAGAACGCCATCGAGTATCTCCTCCTGATGAAGGAAGAACTCGGCGACCGCTGGCTGCAGCCCGACCTCTTCCGCTTCGGGGCTTCGGCCCTGCTGACCGACATCGAGCGCCAGCTCGAGCACTTCGTGACGGGCCGCTATGCCGCGGCCCATCGCCATCCGATGCCCTGAGCCGCCTATGCCAAGCGTAGCCGAGATCTTCAAGACGATGGACTACGGCCCGGCGCCGGAGAGCGACAGCGAGGCGCGCGCCTGGCTCGCCAAGCACGGCGGCAAGTTCGGCCATTTCATCAACGGGGCCTTCACCAAGGTCGGCTCGACCTTTGACGTGATTGACCCGAGCACGACGGACGTGCTCGCGCGGGTGACGCAGGGGACCAGCAAGGACGTGGACGCCGCGGTGGCGGCGGCGCGCAAGGCGCAGCCCAAGTGGGCCAAGCTCAGCGGCCACGCGCGCGCGCGGCACCTGTATGCGCTCTCGCGGATGGTGCAGAAGCACTCGCGCCTGTTTGCCGTGGTGGAGTCGATGGACAACGGCAAGAGCATTCGCGAGACGCGCGACCTCGATATTCCACTCGTCGCGCGGCACTTCTATCACCACGCGGGCTGGGCCCAGCTCTTCGCCCAGGAGTTCGCGGGCTACAAGCCAGTGGGCGTGGTGGGTCAGATCATTCCGTGGAATTTCCCGCTCTTGATGCTGGCGTGGAAGGTGGCGCCGGCGCTGGCGGCGGGGAACACGGTGGTGATGAAGCCGGCGGAGTTCACGCCGCTCTCGGCATTGCTCTTCGCCGAGCTGGCGCACGAGGCGGGTCTGCCGCCCGGCGTGCTCAACATCCTCACCGGCGACGGCCGCACGGGTGCGGCGCTCGTCAACCACGGTGACGTGGACAAGATCGCCTTCACGGGATCGACGGACGTGGGCAAGATCATCCGTCGCGCGACGGCGGGCAGTGGCAAGAAGCTCTCGCTGGAGCTGGGCGGGAAGTCGCCGTTCATCGTGTACGAGGACGCCGATCTCGACGCGGTGGTCGAGGGCGTGGTGGACGCGATCTGGTTCAATCAAGGGCAGGTCTGCTGCGCGGGCTCGCGGCTGCTCGTGCAGGAGGGCATCCACGACCGGCTCATTGCCAAGATTCGCGCGCGGATGGAGAAGCTCCGCGTGGGCAAGCCGCTCGACAAAGCGGTGGATATGGGCGCGATCGTCGCGCCCGAGCAGCTTGAGCGCATCACGCGGCTCGTGCAGCAAGGGCAGGACGAAGGCGCGACGATGTGGCAGCCGAGCTGGAGCGTGCCCAAGAACGGGTGCTTCTATCCGCCGACGCTGTTCACCAACGTGGAGCCGGCGAGCACGATCGCGCAGGTGGAGATCTTCGGCCCCGTGCTCGTGGCGATGACGTTCCGCACGCCCGAGGAATCGGTCGCGCTGGCCAACAACACGCCGTACGGGCTGGCGGCGAGCGTGTGGAGCGAGAACATCAACCTCGCACTCGACATCGCGCCCAAGCTGAAGGCGGGAGTGGTGTGGATCAACGCGACCAACCTGTTTGATGCGGCGGCTGGGTTTGGTGGCTACCGCGAGTCGGGGTTTGGGAGAGAGGGTGGGCGGGAAGGGATGTTTGAGTACTGCAGTCGTGAGTTGGCAGTGGGCAGTCGTGAGAAGTCTGGCCCGAGCCGCACGGCGCGGGCGAAGGAGCCTGTGCTCTCACAACTCACGACTCAGAACTCACCACTGCCGTCAGTTGACCGCACCCCCAAGCTGTTCATCGGCGGCAAGCAGGCCCGTCCGGACTCCGGGTACTCACGCGTCATCGTGGATCCCAAGGGCAAGCGCGTCGGCGAGGTGGGCGAGGGCAACCGTAAGGACGTGCGCAACGCGGTTGAGGCGGCGCACGCGGCGGCCAAGGCGTGGGGGCGCTCGACGGCGCATCTGCGCGCGCAGATCCTCTACTACATCGGCGAGAACCTGGACGCACGCGCCAGCGAGTTTGCCGCGCGCATCCGTGCGATGACTGGCGCCACGGCAGCGCAAGCCCGCGCCGAGGTGGACGCGTCGGTGGCGCGGCTGTTCAGCTACGCGGCCTGGGCCGACAAGTGGGATGGGGCGGTGCACAGCGTGCCCATCCGCGGCGTGGCGCTTCAGATGAACGAACCCATCGGTGTCGTCGCCACGGTGGCGCCGAACGAGGCACCGCTGCTCGGGTTCATCTCAGCGGTGGCCCCGCTGCTGGCTACGGGCAACGCCGTCGTCGCCGTGCCCAGCGAGCCACATCCGCTGTCGGCTACCGATCTCTACACGGTGTTTGAGAGCTCCGATGTGCCGGCCGGCGCGGTGAACATCATCACCGGTGGCAAGGACGCACTCGCAAAGACCCTCGCCGAGCACGACGACGTCGAGGGCATCTGGTACTGGGGCAGCCGCGACGGCGTGAAGGCCGTAGAGCTAGCCAGCGCCAACAATATGAAGCGCACCTGGTGCCACGCCGGCGCGGTGGACTGGGCGGATGTGGCCGTGGGAGAAGGGCGGGAGTTCCTGCGCGAGGCGACGCAGGTGAAGAACATCTGGATTCCGTACGGGGAGTAGCGGCCCCGTGGCCGTGAGCTGACGCGCGAAGCCCGGGCGGCCACGACCGCGCCGGTCCCCGGTGCTGGCCGGCGCGAGATTGGTGCGCTACACTTGTGCGCACTTCGCAGCCCTCCCTCGGTCCGGGTCCCTCGTGTCCTCGCCTTTCGCGCAGCGCATCGCCATCGTCGGCGCTGGACCCTCCGGACTCTCGTTCGCGTGGTACCTCTCGCGCCTCGGCTTTCGCGACGTGGACATCTACGACGCGGCCGATGCGGTCGGCGGGCAGAGCCAGACGCGCGACATCGACGGGATTCCGATCGAACTGGGTACCTGCTACCTCGCCGATGGCTACATCATCGCCCGCGAGATGGCTGCGGCGGCCGGCACACCGCCCGAGCGCCTGCCGCCGGCGACGTTCTTGGACGCGAACGGCCGACCGGTCGCTCCTCCGATGCCGAGCCTGGGCACGACGGCGCGCTATTTGTGGCATTGGTTCGCGTGGTATCTGCGCGGGCAGCTGACGCGGCCCACCGATCCGCAGTACGCTGCCACGTTTGATGTCTGGCTGCGCAGCAAGGGCCTCGGTGCGCTGGCCGACAGTATGGTGTTCGCCGATGGGTGCACGGCGCAGCTCTACGGGCCGCTCAATCGCATCACGGCGCAGAACGGACTCAGTTGGGTGCGCCCCTCGCTGCTTATCACCGGGCGCTTCGAGCACACGGCGCATCTCCCAGCCGGGTTCCAGACGATGTGGAGGCGACTCGCCACACACCTCGGCTACCGCGTGCTCGCTGGCAGTGCCCTCGACGAGGTGCGGCCGGTGCTGCACGAGGGCCGTCAAATGGTCGAGCTCCTGCGTGACGGCCAGCCGCTCGCGCAGCGCTACGATCACGTCGTGGTGGCCGCACCGCTGGATGGTGCGTCGGCGAACGGTGGGCGAGGGCTCCGGCACCCGCTGTCCGCGATGTTGCGCGACGAGTTCGCGCCGTTCGACGCGAGCGATGTGTACAGCGCGATCTGGCAAGCCGACCAGTGGCCGCTGTTCGCGCAGAGCCGCTGCTACACGCCGGCCTGCGCGTCGGGGACACCGGGACGACTGCTCACCATTCGTCAGTACGGCAAGACCGGCGAGACCTGGGTGGGGCAACTGTGCGCGTATGCCGAGGAGCCCTCGGCGTCGATCGCGACGACGGACCGGCTCTCGGCCACGCGCGAGCAGGTCGTGCGCGATATGACGGAGCTGCTCGGACTGCGGCAGGTGCGCATCGTCGAGGATCGCTTCTGGCGCTACGGCATCCGGTTCTCCTCGGCGCAGCTCGGCCAGGGACTTCCCCAGGCCATCGCGCGTCGGCAAGGCGAGTCGCACGTGTGGTACACGGGCGGCACGTTGTCGCACTGGGACGTGGATATGATCGCCAATTTCAACCAGGACCTCGCCTGGCGCTTCGCGCGCAGTGTCGGCGTCTCGTGGCTGGACCGGCTGCGCATTGTTCGCCTGCGCGACCTGTTCAAGGACCTGTGACGGTGCCGCGCGTGGGGAAGGAGGACCGTATCTGCGTGGTGGGCGCCGGGCCGGCCGGCCTGTCAGCCGCCTTCTTCCTCGCCGAGCGCGGATACGCTCGCGTCACGGTGCTGGAACGCAACGCGCAGGTCGGCGGGAAGGCGCGGAGCTGGTGGGTCGACGGCACGCCGATCGACCTCGGTGCGCTTGATGTCGCTCGCGGCTATCGCCGCATTCGTGCGCTCGCGCAACTCGTGGGGCAGCCGCTCGTCCGCACCGCGCATATGGGCGTGATGGATCCGCGCACGGGCGTGGCCACGCGACAGCTCTCCACCCTGACGCAGGGCATCGGCAAGATTCGGCTGGGCTGGATGCTGCTGAAGTACCTGTGGTACACAGGCCTGCGCTACGCCGACTACCTCGAGCAGCCCGGTATGACGCGCACGCCCGCGGCGCTCACGGTGCCGATGGCCACCTGGCTCGAGCGACACGGGATGGCGCCGCTCCGGCCGATCTTCGACTATGCCTGCACGAACTTCGGATACGGGCCCGTCGATGTCATTCCCGCGGCCTACCTGCTGCGTTTCCTCGACTTCTCAGACTTCCTCGAGGTGATCGCCGCCGACCTTGGGCTGCACAGCTGGCCGCGCAACTTCCGCGACGGCTACCAGAGCTTGTGGGAAGGCGTCGCGGGTCGGCTGCCGGACGTGCGACTGGGTGTGCGGATTGAGGGCATCACGCGCCACCCGCTGTCGGCGAGTCCCGTGCAGGTCCGCGTGGAGGGCGCGCCGGCGCCGCTCGAGTTTGACCACGTGATCGTGGCCTGTTGCCTCGACCCCTCGATGGCGACGCTCGTGCGCGATCTCGCCGCGCCGGACGTCGCGCTGTTCAATCGGATCCGCACGCAGCCGTACTCCACGACCGTCGTGCGATTGCGAGGCCTCCCGCGCATTGCACTCGGCGCCGTGCCCCTCGCCGCGGACGGGCACACCTACTGTCTCATCAAGAACTGGGATGAGGGCAGCGGCGCCGCCTTCTACGTAATGAATCCCGCCGGACTGCCGCGCGACGAGCTCTACGCCCACCTGCGCGCGGATATGGCCGCCCTGCGTTCCCTCGACGGCGCGCCGATCGACGTGGAGATCGAGGAGATCCTGCACCACGAGGACTGGCGTTACTTCCCGCACGTGCTGAGCGCCGACCTGGCCGCAGGTTTCTACGACGAGATCGAGCGGCTGCAAGGGGCTGCGAACACCTATTTCACCGGCGGACTGCTCGGCTTCGAGACCGTCGGCAACACGGTGCGCTACTCCGAGTCGCTGGTGGAGCGCTTCTTCCCCGCGTGAGATGACGCTGTCACGCTGGGTGCCGCAGCTCCTGCGTGCGCGGCTCGCGGAGGCCGCGGTGCGACGGGACGCGGCGCGCGCGGTCGAGTCCGTCGACGCGGCGGTGCTGTGGCTCGACATCTCGGGGTTCACGTCGCTCACGCGCCGCCTCGCCGAGCAGGGCCCGCGCGGCGCCGAGCTCGTGAGCGGCGTGCTGGACCGTTGCTACGGCACACTCACCGACCGCATCGCGGCGGCGGGTGGTGATGTCATTGACTTCGCCGGCGACGGCATCTTGGCCATCTGGCCTGCGCGCGAGGGGACGTCGCTGGCGTCGGCGGTGGACCGCGCGGCGCGCTGCGCGCGCGAGCTGCAATCGGCACTGGATCGATCCGAGGTGATGGAAGGCGTCGAACTGCGACTGTACGCGGGGCTCGGTGCGGGCACGCTCGCGCTGCTCGACGTGGGTGGCGCCGAGAACCGGTGGCGCTTTCTCCTCGCCGGCGACCCGCTGGTGCAAATGGGACGCGCGAAGGCGGCGTGCGCGGCGGGTGACGTGGTGCTCTCGCCGGAGGCGACGGCGATCCAGCGCGCCGCAGCGGAACGCGTCGAGCGGCCCGAAGCGGTCCACGAGCTCGCTGACGGCGGCACGGCGACGCCGACGGCCGACGCGACGGACGAGACCGCGCTGCGCGCGTACATCGCCGACGAGGTGCTGCGGCGCGTGGATGCGGGCCAGGCCGCGTGGTTGGCGGAGTTTCGTCGCGCCTCCATCGTGTTCGTCGTCGTGCCGACGGCGTCCTTCGATGCGCCGACGCTCCGCCTGCTCCGCGACGCCGTGCGCCTGGGCCAGGAGCGCGTGCACGCGCTCGGCGGCAGCCTGAACCAGGTGGTGATGGACGACACCGGCCTCGTGCTCTTGGCCGCCTGGGGCGTGCCGGATCACACGCACGAGGACGATGCGCGCCGAGCGATGCAAGCGGCCGATGACGTGCACGCGGCGATCGGGGCGTTGGGATTGGCGGTGCGCGCGGGCGTTGCCACGGGCCGGGTCTGGTGTGGCGCCTGCGGCAACGAGCGGCGCGCACGCTACGCGATCGTGGGCGACACGGTCAACCGCGCGGCGCGCATCGCGTTGGCCTCGCCCACGCAGGCGCGCTGCGACGACCGCACGCGCGAGGATGCGGCGCGCTGGCTGGATTTCGAGTCTGACGAGCCGCTGCGGCTCAAGGGACTGGACGAGCCCGTCGCGGTGCATCGCAGTCGCGGCGTGCGCGCCGCGGAACGCGGAGCAGGCCACGCCACCGCGTTGAGCGGTCGCGCACGGGAGCGCGCCCTCCTGGCGAATGCACTACAGTCGGGCGCGACCGCGACGCGGGTGCCACTGTTGGTCATTGAGGGAGAGGCGGGCATCGGAAAGTCGGTGCTGCTGCGGCATCTGGCCGCCGAGGCCGGCGCCCTGGGGCGTCCCGTGTTTGCCGGTGCAGCGGACGCCGTCGAGCGGCACACGAACTTCTTCGCCTGGCGCGAGCCCTTCCGCGCGCTTTTCAGGCTCGACGCGACGCTCGCGCCGGCCGCGGCGCGGGATCGCATTGCGGAGGCGCTGCGTCCGCTCGACGGGCGCGCGGAGCGCCTGCCGCTGCTTGAACCGGTGCTCGGCGTCGGGTTCAAGGACAACGAGACCACCGCGGCGATGGCCGGCGCAGACCGCGGCGTGGCGACTCGCGAACTGCTGGCGGACGCGTTTGCGCTGCTCGCCGGCGACACGCCGGTGGTCCTCCTCGACGACCTCCATTGGTTCGACTCGGCCTCCCTCGCGCTGATCGAGGCAATTCGCGCGCGTGCCCCGCGCGCGCTCGTCGCGGTGGGCACGCGTCCGACTTCCGACGACACACCTCCCGCACTGGCCGCCCTCATCGCCGATGCCGATTCGGTGCGCATTCCGCTCGTCGAGATGGGAGAGCAGGAGGTGCGGGGGATGATCTGTCGCGCGCTCGCGGTGGAGACGATCCCCGATGCTCTGGGTCAGTACCTGGCCACGCGCGGCGAAGGGCATCCGCTCTTTACCATCGAGCTGGCCCTCCTCCTGCGCGAGATGGGGGTTATCCGCATCGAGGGCCGGCAGTGCGCCTTCGATCCCGACGATGCACGACTCGGCGCGCTGAGCTTCTCGGCCCGCGCGGAGGGCATCGTCGCCACGCGCATCGATCGGCTCGATCCGGCGCACCAGCTCGCCCTCAAGGTGGCCGCGGTCGTGGGCCGTTCGTTCGAGTTCCAGTTGGTGCAGCGCGTGTATCCCATCGCCGCGGAGCGGCCGGCGCTGCGCACCGTGCTGGAGGACCTCACGCGGCCGCGCCTCATCGAGGAGGAGCACCCCGATCCCGCCCTGGCCTATCTGTTTCGGCACGTCGTGATTCGCGAGGTCGCGTACGGCCTCGTGTCGTTCGCACAGCGGCGCGGGCTGCACGCAGAGGTGGCGCGGGCGCTCGAGGCGGCAGGCGCGGGCGAGGACGCGCAGCAGCTGCCCCTGCTGGCGCATCACTGGTTGCTCGCGGAGGAGCCCGCGCCGGCGCTGCGCTACCTCGAGCGCGCGGCCCGCGAGGCGCTGCACCGCGGCAGTGGACGCGAAGCGCGGCGTTTCCTCGAGGACGCGCTCGCGCTACTCGAGCGCGAACGCGCGGGACTGCCCGACGTCACGCCCGCGACGATCGCCGAACTCGAACGGCTGATGGGCGAAGCGATGGAGCAACTGCTCGACCTTGGCGAGAGCTCGCGCTGGCTGCGCAGTGCCTTGGCGCGCCTTGGCTACGCCGCCCCCGAAGTGGGCAGCCCGCAGCGACGCGCGCTCCTGGTCCGTCAGGCCTTCGCGCAGTTCGGGCATCTCGTCTGGCCGCCTACCTGGCGGCCCAAGCCCACACCGGCGCACGCGGCAACGCTTGCGCTCTGCGCGCGCGCCTTTGGTACGCTGGCCGAGCACTGCTACTTCGACAGCGATGTCGGCGGGATGCTGCTCTTCAGCCTGACGTCGGTCAACCTCGCCGAGCGCGCGCAGGCACCGGAGGCGGCCGAGCGCAGCTACGTGACGCTGGCGCACACGGCAGGCCTCGCGGGAGCCACGGCGCTGCTGCACCGATATCGGGCGCGATCCGCCAACACCACGTTGGGGCGCAACCGGGCGTTCCGGGAGATCGAGGTGGCGGGGCGGGCGCTCGCGCGCGGCCGGTTCGCCGAGGCCTCCGCGGCGGGCGAGCGCGCGGCACAACTGGCGCGCCGCTTCGCCGACCGCCATCACGAGGCGCAGGGCTGGGGCGCCATCGTCTCCGCCAGTCTCCGTCTCGGCAACATTGCGTCGGCGCTCGACGCGAGCGAGCGCATTCTCGCCACCGGCCATCTCGACTGGGGACTCGCGGGTCGCTGCAACGCGTCGATCATCTCGGGCCGCCCAGCGGGAGCCCTACAGCGGTACGCCGAGATGGAAACCTGGGAGCCGGCGTTTGCCCTCAGCCACCTCTCGGCGCGCACGCTCTGGGCCGAGGAGCGGGGCGATCTCGCCGAGGCACAACGCTGTGCCGCGAGGGCCCTCGACGAAATCGAACGGCCTGGCCTCAAGAACGCCTTCACAACCGGCCACTACGCCAACCTGCTCGGATTTCATTCGCGATGGTTGCACAGCGCACGAGAGGACGCGGAGGAGCGCGGGCTGGCGCTCGCAAACATCCGGCGGCTCCGCACGGAGCTCAAGCGGCACGCGCGCGTCATCCACATCGCCCGCCCGCGGTTGGCGCAGGCCAGCGCGATGCTGGCCCTCGTTGCCGGGGAGCGCCGCACGGGCGCGCGCCTGCTGGCGCAGGGTCTGCGCATCGCCGACGGGATGCAAATGGCGCCCGAGGTGGTGGGGCTGCTGCTGGAGCTCGTGCGCTGGAACCTGCCGGGCGCAGCCGCGGCTCGTGCGCGGGCGTTGGCCATCTGCGAGTCGCTGGGCCTCGAGCGCCTCGGTGCCGAAGTCGCCGCGACCGACGCTACCGACTGAAGCTGCGGCGGACCCAGGTGCGCGTCGCGTCCCACTGCGGCGTGGAGAGATACGCCTCGGTGCGCGCGATCAGGTCGGGCAGCGCGTCGGCGTCGTCGAGCGCGATATGGTCGTCCCCGAGCGCCAGCTGCACGCGCCGATAGTGCGCGGGCGCGAGTTGCATCCGCACCTGATAGTCAGCTGCCTCCGCCGACGCATCCATCAGCGCTGACGGCAGCGGAAAGGCGGGTGTCGCCGTCTTCGGGCCGCGCGCGGCGGGCCACATCCAGCCGAGCACGCCGAAGGGAGGAGGGAACACGTCCGCAGGCGGGGGAAACACCGTGGTGTTCGCACCGGTCCCAAGGCTCAGCAGTCGGACCTCGGCAAGCGGCACCGCGTCCGGTCCGATGCAGCCGGCGCCGATGGCCGCCGCCAGCGCCAGCGCGGACGGATTGGTGCACGTCATCCCACCATCCACGTACAGCCGATTCTGATAGCGGTACGGAGGGAAGTCGACGGGCGCCGCGGAACTGGCGAGCACGGCGTCGATGACCGACGCGTCGGCGTGCCCTCCGAATCCGTCCTCGGTGCTGCGCGCCCCGAGATTGTGGAACGCCGTCGCGCGCCACATTGGCTGGCCGTCTTCACGATCGTCGAGACACAGGCTCGGCGCAAAGACGCGCTGCGGCAGGTCGCGCAGGGGAATCGGTGCCACCAGCTCACGCAGCAGCCCCTCGATGCCCGTGTTCGTGTAGCGCGGGTTGAGGAGCTGGTCGAGCATCCCGAGCACGCCGCGATGTTCGTTGCCGGCGAGGCGTTCGAGCGCGCGCACCAGCAGGGCCCGGAGCCCTCGTCCACGCGTGAGCGTCGTACGGTCGTTGGGTGTGAAGATGCGGCGGCAGGCCTCCGGGCTCTGGAACACCTCGGTGATCTTGTCGATCGAGACACCGGCAGCGAGACCGAACGCAGCCAGGCTGCCGGCCGACGTGCCCGCCAGAAGATCCACGTGATCGAGGCGCAGCCCCGCCGTGCGATTTAGGTCGCGCAGCAGCATCGCGGGAATGACGCCGCGCACGCCGCCGCCGTCGATCGACAGAATGCAGAACGTGCCTGAGGCGGTGGTGGCGGTCATCGGAGTCAGACCGAGGGCTTGCGCAGGGCGGCGCGCGCGACGAGCAGGAGTGCCACCGTGGTGACCGCCGCCGCGAACTGGATGCTACGCTTCACCAGTTCCTCCTCGAGCGGCGTGCCGACGTGGCTGCCGCCGGCGATTGGGAAGACCGTGCCGCCGATCCGCAGCAGCGTCGCCGCAAACTGCACGGCCAGCGTGAGGTAAGCCCCGACAATCAGGCCCCAGTACGTGACGACCGCGCCAAGATACCCGATTTCGAGCCGGGACCAGATCAGGCCGACGAGCAGCAGAAGGAATGCGTTCAGCAATCCCTGCACGTGCGTCGCCAGTCCCAGCACCGGGTCGCTGACCAGTGGAATGGCGAAGCCCGTGAGGGCGGAGAGCGCCAGCAGCACCGCCCCCCACTTGATGAGTCCTTGTCCGCGCTCGGTGAACATTGTGCGCCTGGTGTTTTGGGGGGGGGCCGCGCTCGCCGCGGTGCGCAGAACTTGGGTCGCGCCGCCGTTCGCGGCTAGGGGACCGCCGCTGCGCGGCGACAGTATATTGGGCGCGTGACCGACCCCTCGAACGGAATCGCAGACGCACTGGCTCAGGCGCTGCTGCCGCATTATCGGCTGGAGCAAACGCTGGGGTCGGGGGCGACGGCGACGGTGTACCGGGCGACCGACCTCAAGCACGGACGTCCGGTCGCGCTCAAGGTCCTGCGCCGCGAGATGCTCGACGCCGAGGGCCTGCAGCGCTTCGACGACGAGATCCGTCTCGCGGCGCGTCTGACGCATCCACATATCGTGCCGGTGCTGGACTCGGGGCGCGCCGGACACGCGCCCTTCTATGTGATGCCGCTGATCGAGGGCGAGTCGCTGCGCGAGCGCCTAGAGCGCGAACGCCAGCTGCCGCTCGGCGTGGCACTCGGGCTCGTCTTCGAGGTGGCGGATGCGCTGGACTACGCGCACGCCGCCGGCATCGTGCACCGCGACATCAAGCCGGAGAACATCCTGCTCCTGCGGGACCACGCGTTGGTGGCCGACTTTGGCATCGCGCGCGCGCTCACGGTGGCCGCCGGCGATCGCCGCACGTCCGTCGGGATGGTGCTCGGGACGCCCGCGTATATGAGCCCGGAGCAGGCGGCTGGCGAGCTCGAGGTGGATGGCCGCAGCGACCTGTACGCGCTCGCGACGATGCTGTTCGAGTTGTTGGCCGGTCGCCTCCCGCTGGAGGCCCCGACGGTGCAGGGACTGCTGGTCAAGCGCCTCACCCAGGAGCCGCCGCGCCTCTCGACGTTGGTGCCGGACCTGCCCCCTGCCGTTGATGCCGCGATTGCGGCGGCGCTCGAGCGTGACGCCGCTCGGCGCCCAGCCTCGGCGCTCGCCTTTGTCCGCGCCATCGATGGCCGACCCACGCCGACCGCTGGCGTCGCCACGGTCGGCTACGCGACGGCGCGGGGCGCGGGTGCCGCCGCGCCGACATCTCCGTCCGTCGCCGTGCTGCCCTTTGCGAACCTCTCGGCGGGCGGCGACGATGAGTTTCTGAGTGACGGGGTGACCGAGGAGATTATGGGGGCGCTGAGCCGCCTGCGTTCGATCCGCGTGGCCGCGCGGACCTCGTCGTTTGCGTTCAAGGAACGTCGCAGCGACGTGCGCGAGATCGCGCGGCAACTCGGAGTGGGCCACGTCCTCGACGGTAGCGTGCGGCGTGCAGGGACGCGCGTCCGCGTCTCGGCGCAGCTCGTGGATGCGACGACGGGATTCGAGATCTGGTCGGACCGTTTCGATCGCCCGCTGGATGACGCCTTCGCCATTCAGGATGAGGTCGCACAGGCGATCGCCGCCGCGCTGTCCGCCACGCTGCTCGCCGGCGGTGGTGCGCTCGCGCGAGACCGGGTGAGCGGCGAGGCCTACGAAGCCTACCTGCGCGCACGCTTTGCGCTGAACCAGCGGACGGAGCGCACATTGATTGCTGCCGCCGCCGACTTCCGGCTGGCGATCTCCTTGGAGCCCTCGCTCGCCGTCGCGCACGCGGGACTCGCCGAGGCGCAGCTCCTGCTCGGCGTCTACGGCGCCGTCGCGCCGGCGACGGCCCTGCCAGCGGCGCGCGCGGCCGCGGAGCAGGCGCTTGCCGTGGATCCAGCGCTCGGCGTCGCACACGCGGTGCTCGGATCCGTGCGCGCGCTCTACGACCGCGACTGGCTCGCCGCCGAGGACGCCTTCCGGCGGGCGCTGGCGATTGACCCGCGGCATCCCACGGTCTCGCAGTGGCACGCGATGCATTGCCTGCTGCCGCAAGGGCGATTCGACGAGGCGCGCGGCGCCGTGGCGCGGGCGCGGCAGTTGGATCCGCTGGCGTCCGTGTTGGCGGCGAGCGAGGCGGTCGTGCTCCACTTCGCGGGGGACCTGGACGCAGCCGTTGCGGTGCTCCGCGACACACTCGGGCGCGACCCGACATTCGGGCTCGCCCATTTCTTTCTCGGGGCCGCGCTCCGCGACGCGGGAGCACTCGAGGCCGCCGAAGCCGCCTATCGCGATGCGATCGTGCTCGCGTCCCGCTCGCCCGAGATGCTCTGCGGTCTTGGCGTGGTCCTTGCCCGGCGCGGCGACGAGCGTGGGGCGCGCGCCTTGCTTGGCGAATTGCGCGCGGCGGCGTCGTCCCGCTATGTGGCGCCCACGCTGTTCGCCCAGCTCTACGCGGCGCTCGGAGACCTCGATGCGGCCGACGTCGCGCTCGGCGAAGCGCGAGCGCTGCACGATCCCGAGTTGGGGTTTCTTGGCGTGCGTCCGTCGTACCGGGCGCTGCACGGACGGCCCGCGTTCGAGGCACTGCGCCTGGAGTTGCGCCGGTAGCCCACCGTCGCGACACGCCGCGTGTGGCGGGGAGCGGCAAGGCGTCGTAGCTTCGACGCGTGGCTGAACTCACCGAACGCCTGTCTGCCGCCCTCGCCGACCGCTACCGCATCGAGCGGCGCCTCGGCGCCGGCGGGATGGCCACGGTCTATCTCGCCCACGACCTCAAGCACGATCGCAAGGTCGCCGTCAAAGTCCTGAAGCCCGAACTCGCCGCCGTCCTCGGCGCCGAGCGCTTCGTGGTCGAGATCAAGACCACCGCGAGTCTCCAGCATCCGCACATCCTGCCGCTGTTCGACAGCGGTTCGGCCGACGGCTTCCTGTTCTACGTGATGCCGTTCATCGAGGGCGAGACGCTGCGCGATCGCCTGAATCGCGAGACGCAGCTCGGTGTGGACGAAGCCGTAAAGATTGCGAGCGACGTGGCCGACGCGCTCGATTACGCGCACCGCCACGGCGTGATTCACCGCGACATCAAGCCTGAGAACATCCTGCTGCACGACGGGCGTCCGATGGTGGCGGACTTCGGCATTGCGCTCGCGGTGAGCGCAGCGGCCGGCGGTCGAATGACGGAGACGGGGCTCTCGCTGGGCACGCCGCACTATATGAGTCCGGAGCAGGCGACAGCGGAGAAGGAGATCACCGCGCGCAGCGACGTGTACTCGATCGCCAGCGTGTTGTATGAAATGCTCGCGGGTCAGCCCCCGCATCTGGGTGGCAGCGCGCAGCAGATCATTATGAAGATCATCACCGAGCAGGCGGCGGCGGTGACGCAGTACCGTAAGAGCGTGCCGCCGTATGTGGCAGCGGCGCTCGCGAAGGCCCTGGAGAAGTTGCCGGCCGATCGGTTCGCCACCGCGAAGGAGTTCGCGGCGGCGTTGCACGACCCGGCGTTCGCGACCACGCACGCGACGGGCTTCACTGGGGCGGCAACCTCGACCGCGACCGCAGGGCTCAAGCGCCGCTTCTATGTGGCGCTCGGCGCCGCTGGCGTCGCAGTGCTCATTGCCGTGGCGAGCTGGTTGCGGCCGGCGCCGGAGCCTGAAGTGTGGCGCCACAGTCTCGCCATCCCCGACAGCCAGCTCCTCAGCAATGGCAATGGCACGGTGCTCGCCATTTCGCCCGACGGTCGCACCATCGCGTACGTCTCGGGCGACGGTGAGCGCGGTCGCATTCTCGTCCGGCAAGTGGATGAACTGCGCGCGCGGGTCCTGCCTGGGACCGAGCGAGCCCTCAACCCGTCGTTTTCGCCCGACGGCAAGCGCATCGCCTTCATCACGACGGGATCCCCCCGCGAGTTGAAGGTCATTGCGGTGGCCGGCGGCCCGACCGTCACGTTGACCGACTCGTTGGTAGATCAGGGCGGCCTCTCGTGGGGCGATGACGGCTACATCTACTACGACGGCCACCTGGACGGCGACGGCGTCGCACGCATCCGCGAGAACGGCGGCTCGCCACCCGAGATTGCCTCGCGTCCGGACAGCGGAGAGTTGTATCACTTCCTGCCGTCGGCGTTGCCGGAGGGGCGCGGCTTCCTCTTCTCGATTCGGCGCGGCGCGTCGTCCGAGTCCCAGGTCGCCGTGTTCGACTCGCGGACGGGGGACAAGCGCATTCTCGCGCCGGGCTTCGTGGCGCGGTACTCACCCAGTGGCCACCTGCTCGTGGTCGTCGAAGACGGCACGCTGATTGCGACACCCTTCGACCTCGATAAGCTGGAGCTGGTCGGGGAATCGGTGCCGATCGCCGAGGGTTTGCTGGTGCGCGGCAATCAGCGCGCGGACGTGGCGGTGTCGCGCACGGGGCACGCGCTCTACGCGGCCGGCGGAGCCGTCGGCGGCTTGCGCGAACTCGTCTGGGTGGATCGGGAAGGGCGGGCCACGCCCGTGGATCGCGCGTTTAGGGTCGAGCTCACCGGACGCCCCCGCATCTCTCCTGACGGTCGCGCCGCGACCATCAGCATCGGCACCGTTGGCGCTCGGCAGGTCTGGGTGAAGCAGCTCGGCGCCGGGCCCGCCACGCGCGTTGCCGATCTGGGGTTCGCGGCGGTGTGGACGCCCGATGGCCGGCGCCTCACGTTCTCGCGCGGCGCGACGGTGATGCAGGTGCCTGCCGACGGGAGCGCGCCGCCAACGGCTCTGCTCAACGCGGAGGCGGCGTCGCTGGCGTGGTCGCCGGATGGGCGATCGCTCCTCTTCTCCAATCGCGGGAACCTGATGGTGTATCGACCGGGCGAAGACTCCGTGCCGCGCGTGTTGGTTCAGGATGCGGGCCTGCAGGCGCTGCCCGCGGTGTCGCCAGACGGCCGCTGGCTGGCGTACGCGTCCGATGAATCGGGGACCTGGCAGGTCTACGTGCGCCCGTTCCCCGATGCCTCGTCTGCCAAGTGGCAGGTCTCGGTGCTCGCGGGATACGCGCCCGTCTGGGCGCGCTCGGGACGCGAGCTGTTCTTCCTCTCGCAGGATTCGATGTACGTGGCCGACGTCGCCGCCGCGCGGGGCTTTAGCGCCGGAATCCCTCGCGCGCTGTTCCCGACCGGAGGTCTGCCCGCGTTGGCCTACTTGTATGACGTGAGTCTGGACGCCCGACGCTTCCTGTTCGTGCGGTACCAGAACACGGAGTCGCTCGCGCCCAATGATGAGATGGTGCTGGTGCAGAACTTCGCCGCGGAACTGCGCGCGAAGGTGCCGAGAGGTCGTTGACGCAGCCGCTGGTCCTACAATCCCCCCCAGGAGGCATCAATGCAGGTCGCACGGATCATCAAGACGGGGCTCGTCGTGGGCGTCGCCGCCAACGTCTGGGACTTCCTCAGCAACACGTACGTGCTGCCGTTGCTGGGGAGGGCGCCGGCGTCGGTGTACCTGCCCGAGGAGCTGATGATGGAGCGCTTGGTCATCACCGACTTCATTGGCGCGCTGGTCTTCGTGTGGTTCTTTGACCGCGTACGCTCGGCCTACGCACCGGGCGTGCAGGGTGGCGTGGCGTACGGGCTGACCGCGGGCATCCTGATCAACGTGCCCACGTGGGTGTGGGTCGCGAACCTGTTCCGCGGCTTCCCGTATGTGGACGCCGTGATCTGGACAGTCACGGGCATCGTGTGGGCCGTGTTGATGGGCGCGGTCGCGGGGTGGATGTGGGATCGGACCGCGCCGAAGACGAGCTGATCGGGCGGGCCTACGTGACGCGCAGGCGATGGCGGCGGCTAGAGTCGGTTTCGCTCGGACGCTCTAGCCGCACATCGCTACGCGCGGATCCCACGTGGCGGTGAAGCCGCCGCGCACGCGTTCACCCGGCCGGAACACGAGGTCCACGTTGCCCACCACCGTGCCGTCGGTGCGCACGGCGATCACCGTCACCGAGCCGGAAACTGCGACGTCCGAGTAGTCCCCTGCGGTGCTGACTCGAAGCGCGAAGCCTTTGGAGTGCGTCGGTGCAGCGATGTCCCAGGTCCCGACGAGCTCGGTCGGGGATTTCCAGATCAACACCTGGATGTACGGCACCACGGGGCTGCGGGGGTCGATTGCATCCGTCGAGAGCAGAATGCGCACCGCAGGACCATCGTTGGGCGAGCACGCGCGGATAGCCGTGGCGTGGGTGAGTCCCGGGGGCGGCGCCAGCAGACCAATGACACCACACGAGAGCGCGAGCATCGCCACGGCGCCGAGCGTGAGGAGCGCGACCATTTTACGTCGCACCGGAGCCCCGTGATCTGCTCTGCTCATCGGTTGCACGAGACTAGAAGCGAATTCCCAGCGTCGGCATCAGGAGTGCACGCTGATTGCCCGGTGCCGGCGAGAGCCGATACGCGAGAACGCCCAGACTGACTTGTCGGAGGCTCGCAATCGGCCGTAGCCGCAGCTCGACAAAAGTGCCCGTGCCCGCGCGGCGCTCGCCGTCGGTGCTCCGCGCGGTCACCACGCCGGCGCCGATAAACGTCCAGCCCTCTTCAAACGCCAACCCAGCCCGAAGGTGGGACAGCCCGCCACTGACCACGGTCTCGCTTGCCGGCGGCGCGCACGGGACGTCCGGAAGACAGGGAGCCAAGACGCCGGGCGCTGGGTAGGCGTACTCGGCGGCGACGCTCGGGCCTGCCGCGACTCCACCGCCGAGCAGCACGCGAACGCGCGAGCTCAGCGCCGGTGCCCACGAAGCGTCGAGCGACACGGCATCCCACGCGCGTGGCGGGCCATAGAAACGCTCCACGGTGACGTCGCGCCGCGCAGGGCCTGCCGAAATCTGGAACGCCTGCGCCGCGACAGAGGCGGGAAGTGCCAACACGGCCAGTGCAAGCAGGCACCGGGAACTACGCGCAATCACGATGGGGCTCCGAGCTGACGTGGGACTCGACTCCCCAACTACCCCTCGAAGAGACTTCGGCGTCACGCGCGAGCCGTTGCGTCGAGTCGTGCACGAGCCCGCGCCTTACGCTGACTCGGTCCGGCGCAAGCCGTAGATCACGAGCCCAAGCGCCACGAGCAGCGCAACGGCCTGCGACACCTGCACGCTCTGCGTTACCATCTCCTTCCACGGCTCGGCGCCGAGGCCCAGTCCCGCCATCGGTGTGAGGCGGTTGGTGCCCCACGAGGCCGCGAGTAAGGATCCGAGCAGGTTGCCGTAGGCCCCGCCGATGCCCAGCACCACGACCAGTCGGCTCTGCACGGCGGACAGCGTGAGCCGACTCCAGCACGAGGCAAGCGCCATCAATAGCAGGCCGGCCAGGATTGCGCTCACGTGCGCGGCCAGTCCCTGCCGCGGATTCGTGAACTTTGGGATGGCGAGACCGACGACGAGGGCGAGGAAAACGAGCGTTGTGCCGGAGCGCGCGAGCACGCGGTCCACAGAGGGGGATGACACGGCGATCACTCGGGGTTGGGGGGAACCTCACCGGAGAATGTCCGGTCGCCCGGGGAGCGCCACAAGGGCAGACCTACGCCCTTCCACGTATGGCCCGCTGCGGTCGGGGCCGGCATCGTGCCGCACGCGTCGTCACTCGGCGCCATCTCCGCGAGGATCCGATGACTACCACGCTCGTCCCACGCCTGCGCCTCGACCTCACGCCCGCCGACCTCCGGCGCGCGTTCGCCCACTGTCACAGCGCGCGCAACATCGACGAAGAACGCCGCGCCCTCGAAGCCCTCTGGGCCCCCGCCGGCGATGGCTTTGCCTGCCTCTCGGTGCGCTCTGCCTTCGATCTCTTCCTCTCGGCACTTGCGTTGCAGCCAGGGAGCGAAGTGCTACTCAGCGCGGTCAGCATCCCCGATATGGCGCGGCTCGTGCGTGAGCACGGTCTCGTGCCAGTCCCGGTGGATATTGATCGTGCGACGCTGGCGCCGAGCGTGGAGTGCGCCGAGCGGGCGCGCAGCGCGAAGAGCCGCGTGTTGGTGCTCGCACACCTGCTCGGTGGTCGGTTCGATCCGGCACCGCTGATCGCGTGGGCACGCGGGCACGACATTCGCGTGGTCGAGGACTGCGCGCAAGGATTTCTCTCGCCGACGGAACGTGGCGCACCGGATGCGGATGTCACGATGTACAGCTTTGGCACGATCAAGACGATGACGGCAGTCGGCGGCGCGCTGGTGCGAATCTCCGATTCGCAGCTCCTTGCACGAATGCGTGCGCTCGAGGCCGCGTGGCCGGTGCAATCCACCGCGCGCTACGCCAAGCGGCTCGCGCGCGCGGGAGCGTTGCTCGCGGTGCAGGAGCCGCACGTGTACCGTGGCATCGAGCGGCTGACGGCGCTCGCTCAGCGGGACTTCCACGCGACCATCATTGGTGCGATTCGCGGCTTTCCGGTGCCCGCCGGCCAGACGCTCGGTGCGCAGTTGCGGTACCGGCCCAGCCCGGCCTTGCTCGCCACCTTGCGCTACCGACTCGAGACGTTCGCGCCCGCGGGCCTCGATGCGCGCGCCGCCCGCGGCGAGGCGGTGATGGCGCGATTGCGTGGCCGCGTCCCGCTGCTCGGCGATACACAGCCGATCCGCACGCACTGGTTGGTCGGCGTGGAGGTTGCGGACCGTGGCGCCGTCGTGGCGCGTGGGTTGCGCGCCGGCTTCGACCTCGCCGGCGCGTCGAACATCGCGGCAATTCCGCGGCCGAGCGAGCGGCCCGACCTGCCGCTCACGGAGGCGGAGCGGTTTATGTCGCGCGTGCTGTTTGTGCCGGCGCACGCGGGCGTCCCGGAGCGCGCGCTCAATCAGCTTGCCGACCACATCAGCCCGTCGGCGGACTCGCGTTCCAAATGTTCGCCTGGATTCGCCACCGCCCATCCACCTGCTTCCACACGTTGACGTACTTCCCGCGTTCGGTCTCGCCTTTGCCGTAGCGCAGGAAATACACCCCTTCGTCAATCACGTACTCGGCATTCCCATTGAACGCCGTCGTCTCCTCGGTGAATTCGGTCACCCCGATCTTGAGGAACTCCACGGTCAGCTGGTGAATGGCGGCGAGGCCGATTGCCGCCGGCGCCCCCGGTGGGTACGAGCGCGCGTCCGCCGTGAACATCGAGTCGATTGTCGCCACGTCACCTGTGACGTGGGCGTCGGTGAACTGCTTGTTCTGTTGCGCGATGACCGTCCGAACCGCCGCGACGTCAATGGACGCGCCGGACTCGTCAGGACCTGTCGCGCAAGCCGAGACGAGCAGTGCGGCGACGCACAGGAACCGAACTGGAGCGTGGGTCGTTTGGCGAGCCGAGTGAGCGAGGGATGATGCTGAGCTGCAATCCTGGGGCCGAGCGTGCCGTCAGCGCGGCCGCTTGCGGAAGTCGCGGTCGCGCTTCGGACCGCGCTCGCGCGTCGTGTCAAACTCGCGCTTGGGCCCACGGTCACGCTTGGGCCCGAACTCCCGCGCCGGCCCGCGGTCGCGCGGCCGCTTGAACGACGGCACAGACCGCGCGACCGCCGGAATCTCCTCCTCCGGCGCCGCGTTCTCCTTGGCCAGTGCGAGCTTCACCGCGGCCGCCGCAATCTCCAGTGGCGCGAACTCACCGGTAAGCCCATCCACCACGCCGCGCCAGGCCTCGAGGTCGCCGCCCCGAATCGCCTCGCGCAACGTGGCCTGCGCCTGCACCTGCCGTTTCGCCGCCAAGTCCGCGACGGTTGGGACTGTTCCGATCTCGATCGGCTGCTTGGTCGTCCGCTCGATGTTGCGGAGCATCCACTGCTCCCGCGGCTCGGCGAGCGTGATCGCGGTGCCGGTGCGACCTGCACGGCCCGTGCGTCCGATGCGGTGCACGTACGACTCAGCCGCTGCGGGCACATCGTAGTTCACCACGTGCGAGACGTGCTGCACGTCGAGTCCGCGTGCCGCCACGTCGGTGGCCACCAGCAAGTCCGTTGTGTTGGCGCGAAAGCGCTTCATCACGCGATCACGCTGCTCCTGCGAGAGTCCCCCGTGCAACGCCTCGGCCCGGTAGCCGCGCGCCGTGAGCGTCTCGGCGACCTCATCCACCTCGGTGCGCGTGCGACAGAACACAATGGCGCTCTGCGGGTGCTCCACATCGAGGATGCGTCCGAGCACCGCCATCTTCTGCGCGCGGGACACGAGGTACGCCACCTGCCGCACCTTCGCGAGCTTGCCGGCCTTCACAGCCTCGGCGTCAATGCGAATCACTTCGGGATCGCGCAGGTGCGACTTGGCGATCGCCAGAATGCGCGGCGCGAGTGTCGCCGAGAAGAGCGCGACCTGCTTCTCCGCCGGCGTCGCGGCGAGGATTGCCTCGAGGTCCTCGGCGAAACCCATATCGAGCATCTCGTCGGCTTCGTCGAGCACGACGGTGCTCACGGACGCGAGGTGGACCGTGCGACGTCGAATGTGATCGAGTGCGCGCCCGGGCGTGGCGATGACCACGTCGGCGCCGCGCTTGAGCGCGCGGATCTGCTGATCCATCGGCGAGCCGCCGTAGAGTGGGACGGCGGCGGCGCCGAGCGCCTTGCCGTACCGATAGACGGCTTCGGCGACCTGCATCGCGAGTTCGCGCGTGGGGACGAGCACGAGTGCGGAGGTGCGCTCGCGGGGCGCGGCATCGGGGCGAATGCGTTGCAGGAGGGGCAGGGCGAACGCCGCGGTCTTGCCGGTGCCGGTGGCTGCCTGCGCGAGTACGTCGCGGCCCGCGAGTTGCGGCGGAATGGCGGCCCGCTGGATGGGCGTGGGCTCCTCGTAGCCGAGCG
>CAYPYY010000021.1:0-33151 GCA_964414995.1 uncultured Gemmatimonas sp. | reverse complement strand
GCGGCGCGTCGCGGCCCAGGTGCAACTCGGGCAGGATCACGCCGCCGTTGCCCTCGCCGCCAATCACGGCGCCGGCCGCGCGCATCGCCAACGCCACGTTGACCTCGCCGACCGGCGCGCGCAGGACCTGGCCCCCGCGCTCCGCGGCCATATCGTCCACGATGCGGCTGGTGGAGAGGTTCGTGACCACCGGCCCCTGGCGGTGTCGCAGCACGACACGTGTCGCCAGTGCCAAGGTGTAATCCTCGCCGATTGCCTTGCCTTCGTCGGAAACCAACGCGAGGCGGTCCACATCCGGATCCGTGGCAAAGCCAATCTGGGCCTTCGTGCGCTTCACCAGGGTCTCGAGCGCGCCGAGGTTTTCGGCGACGGGTTCGGGCGGTCGAGGGAAGCGCCCATCGCTCTCGAGCTCGATGGCGTGCACCTCGCAGCCCAGGAGCTCGAGCAGCCGCGGAATGATGGCACCGCCGGCACCGCGGCAGGCGTCGTAGGCCACACGGAATCGCCGCGAGCGAATGCCCTCGACGTCAATGAACGGCAGCGCCAGCACCGCGTTCAGGTGGTGCGCAATCGCGTCGGCATCGAAGTACACCTGCCCCAGCGCGTCGTACGTCGCGTAGGGGATGCCGGAGTCCACCAAGGCGCGCATCTCCTTGCCTTGCGCGGCGCTGAGGAACAGCCCGTCAGGCCCGATGAACTTGAGCGCGTTCCACTCGATCGGGTTGTGACTGGCAGTGATGCCGAGCCCGCCAGCCGCGTGATGATGCTCCACGGCCAACTGCAGCGTCGGCGTCGTGGTGAGACCGATGTCGATCACGTCGGCACCGACCGATTCGAGCGCCGCGCGCGTCACCGCGTGGAACAAGGGACCCGTGACACGGGAGTCACGCCCAAGCACGACCGCCGTGCGTCCGCCGCGCTCGCGCGCCCGCGCCACGGCCCACGCGCCGAAGGCCGCGGCGTAGCGGGCCACCACTTCCGGCGTGAGCCCGTGGCCGACGCGGCCACGGATGCCGGAGACACTGATCATCAACCGGGGATCGGACATAGACGTCAAAGTTACATTGCGTGCACTGGCTATGGACCTACTCCCGCTTCGCGCCGCGGCCGGCCGCGGCACCATTGACGGCATCGAGGCACCCCGCCTCGTTGCGTCCGGCTTCACCCTACTCCAGCGCTGCCCATCCCTGGTGCGCGCCTTGGCGGGTCGTCGCGCCGCCGTACTGCTACCGACCTCGCCACAATTCCTGGTCGCGCTCGCCGCGTCGGATGGACGCGGCGCGGTTCTCGTGAATCCACTCGCCGCGCCGGCCGAGGTCGCCGCACAGCTCGAGGACGCGCAGGTCGGGGCGGTGTTCACGACCGCGGCGCTGCAGGGCCGTCTGCCGAGTCACCTGCCCCGCGTGCTCCTCGACGACGCCCCCGTGTCCGCCACCTTCGATGTGCCCGGCGGCGACCCGCAACGCGTGGACCTCGGCACACACTTTGGGCTGGACCTTGAGGGCGACGCAGACGCCGCCGGCCGCGACGAGGAGGCGGCCATCGTCTACACCAGCGCGATGGCCGGCACCGCCCTCGGCGCCGTGCTCACGCATCGCAACTTGATCGCGAATGCGCGACAGACGGTGCAGGCCGCAGAGCTCGCGCCACAGGACCACGTGCTCGCGGTCCTGCCGTTCTCGCACCTCTTCGGGCTCACGGTCTCGATGGTCGCACCGCTGATGGTCGGCGCGCGCATCACCACGATGGCGCGCTTTAATCCCCTTGCCGCGGCCGACGCAATCGCCAACGACGGCGTCACGATGCTCGTGGGCGTTCCGGCGGTGTTCGCCGCGCTACTCGCGGCCATCACGCGACGCGGAGGTGTGCCAAGCCGCTCGCTGCGCCTGTGTATCTGTGGCGGCGCGCCGCTGTCGCGTGCGCTGCAGGACCAGTGGTTCGCCGCGACCGGCGTCGAGTTGCGGCAAGGCTACGGACTCACCGAGGCCTCCCCGGTGGCGCTGTTCAACGACGCGCAACACGCGAACGTGCGCGGCGCATTGGGCCGCGCCTTTCCTGGGGTCCGTGTCTCCATCCGCGATCCGGAGAGTGGCGCTGCGCTGCCGGACGGTGCCGAAGGGGAGATTTGCGTCGCTGGGGACACCGTGTTCCGCGGCTACGTGGGGGAAGTCGGCGCACCAGGATCCCTGCGACCCGTGCCACCGGAACTACGCGCGCATTCCGCGGGGCTCCGGACGCGCGACGGCTGGCTCTACAGCGGCGACCGCGGCATCCGCGATCCCGGCGGCACGGTGCGTTTCACCGGCCTTTACAAGGCGATGTGGACGCGCAACGGCTTCAACATCTATCCCGCAGAGCTGGAGCGGGTCGTCGCGCAGTTACCCGGCGTCTCACGCGTGCGCGCGTACGCGATTCCCGAACCCACGCGCGAGAACGACATCGGCCTGCAGATCATCGCCAGCCGGCCGCTGACCGAGGCCGACGTGCGCGCCTGGAGCGAGCCTCGCCTGGCGCAGTACAAGCAGCCAACGCGCATTGACGTCGCGCAGGCGTAAGCGCTAGCGGCGCCCCGCGCTGCGATTGGTGCCACGGTAGCGTGGCCACTCCGCCGTGCCCTGCAATCCAATGCTCTCCGTGCGCACGGCGTGCAGGTTGCCCTCGAGGTCGTTGATCAACAGCACGCCGTTGACGGTGAGCGCGGGCGAGCTCCACGCGATGCCCTTGTCGTTATCCGTCCGCACCACCCAGCGCTCCGACCCCGTCACGACGTCTACCGCGTAGATGCGCCCGTACTCGTGGCCGAAATACACGGTGCCGTCGCTCCCGATCGCGGGCGAGGAATAGATGTCGAAGCTGGACGCGGCCACGTCCACCGGCAGTCCGCTCGGGTTGTACGTCCACCGCAGCGTCCCGTCCGGGCGAATCGCGAAGAGCACGGGCCGTGGGAGTCGATTCGACGTCCCGAAGATGATCGTCCCATCCCCGGCGATGGCCGGCGATGAGCGGATGTCACAGCCCGATCCGCCCGCACCCACGTCGTAGGTCCAGAGGGGCGAGCCATCGGCGGCCGTCGCAAACAGCTTGCATTCGTCCGTTGCGACGTAGATCGCGCCGTCGGAACCGATGGCGGGCGACCCGTGGACGTGATCACTGGTGCCCAAGGTCCGCTCCCACAGCACGCGGCCCGAGTCCGGATGCATCGCCGTGAGCGGAACGTTGTGCGCGGCGAAGTACACGGTGCCATCCGCGCCGACCACCGGCGATGCGCGGAGGTCTTCGCCCGTGTGGAAGCGCGTCCACCGGATCTGCCCGGTGCTCGAGATGGCATAGAGCGAGTCGGTGGCGACGTACGCCGAGCCGTCAGCGGCCACGGCGGGCGCCGAGAAGCCCTCGTCCACGCGGTTCGCGGCCGCACCGAGCTCGATGCGCCACACCAGTGCGCCCGCCGACGAGACGCGCACCAGCTCCGTCTTCACGAAACCGCCGGAGGCGTTCCGCTCCTCGGCGATGAACGAGATCGAGCCGTCCGGTCCCACCGCGGGGCTGGAGCGCACCTCCGACAGCCCGAGCCCGAACGTCCACAGGCGCGCACCCGTGGCCACCGTTACGGCGTGCACGTAGTTCTGTCGCGGCACAAACGACTGCGCCGGTTCCGAGGTGCCCAGATAGACCGTCTGCCCGTCGGGGCTCGTCGCGGGCGAACCGTAGTAGACGCCCTGGCCCGTCTCGTAGATCCACTCGATGCGTTCATCGCGCGGATTCGTGATGGTGTTGTCGGGATCGTCGAAGCAGGCACCCAGCGCGAGCGCGCACGCGGCCAACGGCAGCAGTCGAGTCATACGGAGAAGAGTTCGATTTGGGGAGGCTCGAGCGGAAGCCGCAGCGCGTCGAGCACCGTCGGCACCCAGCCGTCGCGGCGGGCAGCGTCCAGCATTACCACCGGTACCCCGAAGTCCGCCACCAATTGGTCAATCGTGTGGTCGATCTCAAGCTGAAACGCACGGCTCACCGCCCGTTTGCCGTCGAAGGTGGGCGCCGCGATCACCGGCACCTTGAACAGCGCGTGATACCCGCGAACCCAGCTGCCAACGAGTTCGTCGAGCTCGGGTCGGCGGCCGACCTTGGCCACCAGATAGGCGTAGTTGTCGAGCACCGAGCGGTCGCAGACAATGACCTCGTGCATCGCCATCGCGGCGATCTCCTCGGCAATCTGCGTGTGCAGGATCCACGCCTGGGCGTCCAGCGTGGTCTCCTCGTTGATCGGCAGCGGGCAGCGCCGCGCGACCTCCTTCACGAGGTCCACGGCGAGATCGAGACGCTTGAGATGCGCCGCGAGGTCGAAGCACAGCGTGGTCTTGCCGACCCCGTGCGTGCCCACGAACGCGATCTTGAGGCGCCGACGTCCGAGGCCGTCCAGCGGCAGCACGATGCGGGGATCCGTCATAGCACCCGCAATCTAATCGTCAGCGGCGAAGCACTCCGTAGCTCGCGGGGTCGCGGTCGAGCGGACCGGCAATCCAGACACGGGCCCCAATGCTGCCGCGGAGCGCGGGCGGAAGGAATGGTGTCGCGAGCGTGCGCCCGTCGGCCAGCCGAAGCGCGAAGGCGTCGCCCTGTCGCACGACGGTACCATCGAGCGCCGCGCGGCCCTCCGCCGCGCGCACGAGGTAGCGCTCCCCGACGAACACCCTGAGGGGTGCTGGGCCGGCGCTGACACGCGTCGTGGTGCTCAGTGTTCCCCCAACGACGATCTCCAGGCCGTCAAGCGCCGGAAGTGACGAGGCGAGCGGCCCTTCGACGATGACCGGCGGGCCGCCCGCTGGGGTGAGCACCCACTGGGCCAACGGATCCGCGCCGACCCGACGGAGCACACCCCGCACGGAATCGCGTACGGGAGGCAGCGCGGCGGCGGGCATCGGTTCCGGCGCCGGCGCGCTGGCCTGGGCCGCGCCACTCCTTACGGGCGAAGGGTCGCTTCCGGCAACGCGAGTGGAGTCACTCGCGGTGCCGTCGGCGGGCGCCGCGTTGTTCGCAGCAGGCGCGGCGTCGCCCGCGTCGCGCGGTGGGCCCTCCCCGCGTGCACACGCCACCGCGAGCAGCGCCGCGAACGCCGCAACCAACCTTTGCCGTTGCCGGCACGCGTGGCGCGTCACTGGATGCGCACCACCGCCAGCCGGAGGTCCGGCGGCGGCGCGCCCCCGCCAAAGCCGCGCACCAACAGCAACTGCCGTCCGTTCGCAGTGCCCGTGATCTCGTAGAACACGTGCCCGCCGCCGCGTACGCCCGTCTGCGCCACGGCAAAGCTACCGCTCGGCAGCATCGTGGCCTGCATCAGGAAGGGCGAGGTGAATGTCCCGCTCCAGTTCGGTGAGGCATTAAGCCCCGCGTAGATGCCGCGCGTGTTCCAGGTCGGGAGGTCGATGTCGGGATGCGGCGTCGCGACGGCATCATCGAGGTACATCGCCAGGCCCCAGCCGCCCAACAGGCGCGTGAGCGAGACGCCGCTGCGTGCCGTGAGGTTGGTCGTGCCGTTAGTCGTCGCCTGGATCAGGTCGGTGAGGAAGCCCGTCTCGGTAGTGCCGTATCGATCCGTGGCGTACCGGATCAGGTGCCACGAGACCTGATAAAACACGGCGCCCGTCTGGCCGCTGCCGTCGCCGAACGGCGACCAGTTCCACGGATCGATCAGCCGCGGCCGCAACTCGTTGAACTGGCGCCGTACACCCCAACTCGGACGGTGCGCGGCGTTCGCGTTGCAGGTGGCGTCGGTCAGGTGGAAGTCGCAGTAGACCCCGTTGCTTGCCGCCGTGCCCCAGCCGATGTTCGACTTCCACGCACCGGGGGCCGTGTGCGCGCGGTACCACACCTCTTCGGCGTGGCGGGCTGACCCCTCCTCGAGCCACCCCAGCTCCCACACTGCGGAGCCGTTGGCGACGCGCGCGGCCATTGAGGCGATGTGCTTCACCTCGTGAACCACCGTGCGGATCATAAACGCCGCCCAGCCGTCAGGAGACGCCGTGGAGTTCAGGTTCGGCGCGGTGTTCGTCGGCACGGACCCGTAGAAGAACTCGCCGTAGTTGCTCGAGGGTGCATCCACCGGGCTGAACTGGTCGCAGCCGGTCACGAAGGCCGCGGCTATCGAGTTGACGCGCTGCGTGAAGATCATATGCACGCGGCCATCGGCATCGAGATCGCGCCGCAGCGGGTCGCCGAAGTACTGTGCCACGACGTCGTGCTGTTCGGCATCGTACTTCTGGCCGATGCGCTGCAGGGCCTGGAGGTAGATCGGCGTCGTCGCCGACTTCACGGTGTTGAGCGTGTCCTCCCAGATGATCGCGCGCGTGCCGACGTACACGGCGCGCGCCGCGACAAAGTCCGTCGGCGTGACGCAGCCGCCGGAGAAGCGATAGTTGAACACGCGCAGGGTGCCGAGCGCGGGCAGTTCGGCCGCCACGCTGAGCGCCGCATCCGGCTGACGGCGCGCGCGGGGCATCAGGTCGGCGTAGATGCGCGCGTTCTCTTGGAGTCGCGCCGTGTGGGCCGCATCGCGCGCGGCGGCCTCGCGGTCCGCCGCGGTGAGCGACGGGGCGGCGCGCACGGAAGCGCCGGCGACGATCGGCAGCGGCTCGCCGGCGACCGGCGGATTGCCGTTCAACGAGAAGTCGGCGAGGATCGTCGGCGACGTGGCGATGCTGTAGACCGCCGCGACGTAGCGACTCGGCGTCGCCGCGAATGCGATCTCCGCGCAGGCCATTGCCGCCGCGTCCTCGAAGTACGTCACCTCGCCCACGGCGAGCGCGCGCTGCGCGCCCGCGACATCGTGCTCATACGGCGCGGACTCCAGTCCCTGCACCGCGACCTTGACGCGCCGTAGCCCGCTGGGCACGCAGGGCACCACGATGCTCAGCTCGGTGGCGCTCGCGGCGGTGACGGTTGCACTGATGCCGTGCACGGTCACCGCGTTGTTCGCGAGCGTGGCGGAGAAGCCTGTGCCCGTAAGTGTGGCCGCGGCTCCCGGCACCATCGCGGTCGGCGAGATGCTCGTGATCGTCGGCGCGGACGCCGAGGGCTTCACGACGATGGTGGCGGAGCCGACCTTCGTCTCACTCGTCGCATCGATAATGGCGCTGCCGACCCCCGCCGCCGTCACCAGTCCCGTGGCGCTGACTTTGACCACGAAGGTGTCGCGGGACGACCACACGATGGTGCGTCCCGCGAGCGTGGCACCACCGGCGTCGCGCGCCAGCGCGCTCAACTGGACCGTCTCCATTTGTTCAAGCGTATCGAGGCCCGGCGTGACCAGCACGGAGGCCACGGGCACCGGAATCACGGTGACGAGCACGGACTGCGTGACGCCTTCGACCGCGTAGCTAATCTGCGTCCCTCCCGGGGCGACGCCCGTCACGAGACCCGTGGCCGACACGGTCGCGATGGCAGGATCCTGCGGCGACCACGTGCCCGTCCTGCCTTCCAGCACGTCGCCATTGGCCGCGTGGGCCGTCGCCGAGAGCTGCTGCGTGGTGCCGACGACGATCGTCGGCGCGGTCGGCGTGATGCTCACCGACGCCACGCGCGGTGGCGGATCGGAGGTCTCGCAGCTGGCCGCAAACACAACGAGCGTCGCCGCCGCGACCCAGGAGGCGCGGCGGCGAGAGAGACGCGAGGAGACAGGCTGCATCGGGATTCTCCGTGGGCAACGGGACGCCGTGCCCCGTGCTGCCGAAGATACCCCGCGGGACGCCCCCCCGCGACGCGCGGGCGTTATGTGAAGAGAATCTGCCCGCCGGCAGCCATCTGATAGAAGTCGCCGACCGTGATGATCCCTTCCACCTGCGGGATGAAGTCCTCTCGCGACAGGTCAAACATCTCGACGCTCGCCTTGCACGCATACAGCTTGGCACCCGAATCCGCGAGCATCTCAATGAATTCCGGAATGGGCGGAATGTCGAGCTTCTCCATCGCCTTCATCATCTGCTTCGTCACGAGCGCCGACATTCCAGGCACGCCACCCAGCCACGTGGCGAGGTGCAATCCGGGATTGCCCACCGTGGCGACCTTGATGGCGTCGTGCCGCGCCTTGTTGATGGCATCCATCCCAAAGAACGTAAAGAACACGTTCGCTTCGATGCCCTCCATTCGAGCACCGTTCGCGAGAATGAGGGCGGGATAGATCCCCTCCAGCGACCCCTTGGAGACGATCACCGAGACCTTCGTGATGGCCTGCGGCGCGTCTGCGATCGCCATCGCGTCGGCGGCGTTGGTGAACCTGGTTGTCATACGTGCCTCCGTCGGGCGCTCAGATGCAGCCCTTGGGCTTGGGAATGCCGGCGATCTTCGCCGCCAGCTTGGCGGGTCCTTTCGGAAACAGCTCGTACAGCTCCTTGATCGGCACGCCGGACTCCTTGCCGAGCGTGCGAATCGTGGGCGCGGACTTGGTCGCGAGGAAGGTGTTGCGCATAAAGTCCACGACGAGCCAGTGCCGATAGGTCAGTTCGGGGATGCCGACTTCGCGCGCCATCTCGGCGGCGAGGTCGCGGTCCCAGTCTTCGACGCGCTCGAGAAAGCCTTCCGCGTTGCGGGCAACACTCAGTAGCGAGCTCATAGCGCCTCCTTAGAGCGCGACGGGTTCGGTGGGAAAATCCTTGCCGGAGCGCTTCATCTGGATGGGGATGCCCGGCAGGTCGAGGCCCGGCAGCAGCGCATTCCAATACACGTGGCGGAACGCGAGCTTGCCGAGGTGATTGAGCTTGCTCTCGCGAAGCAGCGGCAGTGGCCCCCACGCGAACGGGAAGTGGCCCGGCAGTGGCTCCGTGTCGTAGTTGAAGTCGATGAGCAGGGCCTTCTCGTAGCCCGTCTCGATGAAGCAGTTGGCGTGGCCGTCGAAAAGTGGCTCCAGCGGCTCACCACGCAGAAAGTGCAGCACGTTCGCGGCCAGCATCTCGGACTCGAAGTGCGCTACGGAGCCGGCCTTGGACGTCGGCACGTTCGTCGCGTCGCCAATGGCGAAGATGTTCGCCTTGAGCTCCGCTTGCAGCGTCCGGGGATCGGTGCGCACAAAGTTCATCGCGTCGCCGAGCCCCGGGACACTGCCGATGAATGACGCCCCTTTGTGCACCGGCACCGTGACGAGCAGGTCGAAGGGGATGCGGCGCTCGTCCCACGAGACGAGTTCTCCCGCGGCGCCATCCACGCGGCCGCAGTTGAACTCCGTCTCGAGATGCACGCGCTTCTCCTCGAGCAGGTGCCCGAGGGCCTTGGCGCTCTGCGGCTTCGTGAACGCCGCGTCGAGCGGCGTCGCGTAGGTGAGCTCCACGCGATCGCGGATGCCACGCTTGGTGAAGTACTCGTCGGCCAGGAACGCGAACTCCAGCGGCGCCACCGGACACTTGATGGGCATCTCGACGACGTTCACCACGAGACGACCGCCGTCAAAGCGCTCGAGCGCCTCGTGCAGCGCGAGCGCACCGTCGAGCGTGTAGAAGTCGAACACGCGCTCGCGCCAGCCGTCGCCGAGCATCCCCTCCGTCTCCTCAGGCGCGATTTGCGTGCCGGTGGCGATGATGCACACGTCGTACGAGAAGATCTTGCCCGTGGAGAGCGCAATGGTATCCGTCGTCGGATCCATCGATCCGATCTCGCCCTGGAAGTAGTGCACGTCCTCCGACAGCGTCGGCGCGCGCGAGCGCTCGAGGTCCTGACGCGTGTACGTGCCGAACGGAATGAACAGCAGGCCCGGCTGGTAGAGGTGCACCGGACTGGGGTCGATCACCGTGATGAGCGTGCGGCCGGCCTTGATCTCCGCGCGCAGCGCGCGGGCGAGGCGGTTCGCCATCACGGTTCCGGCCGTCCCGGCACCGACGATTACCAGATGTCGCATTGCGCCTTCCGTGCTGGAGTCGTCTGCACGATTGGCCGCGTGCGAGAGGGGCGCTATCGGAGGAAGCCCCCGGCGCTGTGAGCGATTCGCCTACGGCGTCCGTACGACAGGCACCGCTGCTCACGGGAACCGAATTGCAGCCCCCACGCTAATCTTCGGATATGACACCCACTCTTCTCCGACTCCGTCTCTTCGCCGCCGCGCTCGCGCTGCTCACGCCCGCCCTCGCCTGGGCCCAGCCCGGCACGCAGGGCGGCGTCACCATCCAGCCCGGCGAGCAGTGTCCGCCGGGAATGACCGAGATTCGACCACGCAACTGCCGCGCGCCCACCCTGCCCGCGCCCTCCATCCTGGACTACCGCCCGCGCTCGACGCTCGTGGCCGCCGAGCACGCCGTGCCCAAGGCCAAGTTTCCGGCGATCGACTACCACGGCCACCCCACGGCGCTCAACTCACCCGAGGCACTCGACCGCCTCGCCGACGCGCTCGACCAGATCGGCGTCCGCGTGATGGTGGCCGCCAACAACGTCAGCGGCGACGCGCTGCGCGCGCAGGTCGCGCAGGCGCAGGCGCACCCGCGGATGCGTGACCGCCTCCGGTTCCTCACCGGCATCGACTTCCGCAACGTCGGACCGGGCTGGGCCGAACGCGCCGTCGCACAGCTCGAGGCGGACGCCGCCGCCGGCGCCGTCGGCATCGGCGAGATCGGCAAGGGACTCGGCCTGAGCACCCGCAAGGCGGACGGTACGCGCCTGCAGATCGACGACCCCGCACTGGACCCCGTGTGGCAGGCCGCCGCACGCCTCAAGCTGCCCGTCTTCATTCACACGGCAGATCCGCAGGAGTTCTGGCAGCCGATCGACTTCAGCAACGAGCGCTGGCTCGAGCTGGCACTGTTCCCCAATCGCCGCTACGACCCCGCGCAGTTTCCGACGTTCGAGCTGCTGATGACCGAGCGGGACAATATGATCCGCCGGAATCCGCGCACGACCTTCGTGGTGGCGCATATGGGCTGGCACGCCAATGATCTGCCGCGCCTCGCACGGATGATGGACGAGATGCCGAACATCCTGGTCGAGGTCGGCGCGGTGCTGTACGACATCGGCCGGCAGCCGCGCGCGATGCGCGACTTCTTCGTGCGCTATCAGGACCGCATTCTGTTCGGCAAGGACTCGTTCCAGCCCGAGGAGTACCCGTACTACTGGCGCGTGTTTGAGACGCGCGACGACTACTTCGACTACTACCGCGGCTATCACGCCTTCTGGAAGCTGTACGGCATTGACCTGCCGGACGACGTGCTGCGCAAGGTGTACTTCCAGAACGCGCTCCGCATCACGCCCGGCATTCCGCAGACCGGCTGGCCGAGCCGTTAAGGCGTCTCGCTCCTCGCGCCGAGGCGTCAGGCGCCGGGCACCACCGCAGCGCAGGAAAACACAAACGCCGCCCGGACCTAGTCCGGGCGGCGTTTGCGTTGGTGGAGCAAACCCTTAGTCGATCTTCTTCAGTTCCACGCGGCGGTTCTGGGCGCGGCCCTCGGCCGTCCCGTTGTCCGCCTTCGGCTGCGACGGGCCGTAGCCACGCGCGGTGAGTCGAGCGGCCGGCACGCCACGCCGGATCAGGTAGGTGCGCACCGAGTTCGCGCGCGCCGCCGAGATCCGGTTGTTGCCCGCGAGCGAGCCGGTGTTGTCCGTGTGACCCTGGACTTCCACTCGGATCGTCGGGTTGTTGAGCAGCGCCTGCGCCACGCGATCGAGGATCGCGTTCGACGCAGTCGTCAGGACGGCGCTACCCGTGTTGAACGTCACGCCCTCGAGGACGATGTTCGTCGTGCCTTCCTCGAAGATGATCTCGCAACCGCGCGCATCGAGGCGGGCCCCGCGGCGGGTGTTCGGGCAGGCATCCACTGCATCCGGCACACCATCACCGTCCGCGTCCGGCGCGCAGCCAGTCGCGTCCACCTGCACACCAGCCGGCGTGTTCGGGCAGCGGTCCATATCGTTGTTCACGCCGTCGCCGTCCGTGTCGAGCGGGCAGCCTTCGGCGTTCACCCGCACGCCAGCCGGCGTGTTCGGGCAGCGGTCGTTCACGTCGTAGACACCGTCACGGTCCGTGTCCGGCTGGCAGCCGGTCCCGTCCACCGTCACGCCTTCGGGCGTGTTGGGGCAACGGTCGTTCGGATCGAAGACGCCGTCATTGTCGGAGTCCTTCGGCGGGACACAGCCGCGGCCGTCGACGTACTCGTCGGCCGGGGTGTTCGGGCAGGCATCGGCCTCGTCCGGCACACCGTCGCGGTCGGAGTCGACGACCGGCGGCGGGGGCGGCGGCGGCGGCGCGAAGCGGAAGTTCACACCGGCCTGCAGATGGAAGTTCACGTTCGAGCCGATGTCCGCGATGATGTCGGCGCGGGCGGCCGTGCGCGCGTTGAACGCGCGCTGCACGCCAAACAGTCCGTGGACGGCGTAGTTGTTCTTGAGCTCCGCCGCCGCCGGGAGGCGATAGCGGTCGAACACGAGACCGCCGCCGTAGATCATCGCCCAGTTGTTCTCGAGCGGGCGGTGCATCGCCAGGCGAAGGTGCGTCGGGCTGGTCACCGTGCTCGGGCTCGGAGTGCCGCCCGTGGCGTACTCGAGCTCAAGCGCGAAGTTGCGCTTTACGAAGATGCCGAGTCGGCCGCCGAGCGAGAGCCCGGCATCGGCAGAGACGGCATCGTCCAGGAGGCTGAATCGGCCGAAAAGGCCGGCATCTACGGTGCCAGCCTCCTGACCGGCAGCCACGCCGAGCGGGGCGAGCAGGAGGGTGGCGGCGAGCGCCGCCTTCTTCAGTGAAAACATTGCTTCTCCTGTAAAGTGTTCGACTCCACCAAACACAACTATGTCACCCTGTCAGGGGAAATGGGAATACCCCCCGCTGACAAGCTGAAATTCCGTTACGAGTCGGGCGCCATTGCCTCCGGGCCGACTACAGGAGAATCTCCGGCGTGGAGAGCAAAAACGCTACCCCCAATTCCGGTGAATTTTCGCCCCTTGCGGCGCCCACGGGCGGCGCCCCGCCGCCGGCGACCATCGGACTGGCGACGGCGATTGCCATTCTGGTCTCGAATATGGTCGGCACGGGCGTCTTCACGAGCCTCGGATTTCAGGTCATAGACCTGTCCAGCGGTTTCGCGCTGCTCGCGCTCTGGGTCGTCGGCGCGATGCTCGCACTCGCCGGCGCGATTTGCTACGCCGAGCTGGGCGCAATGCTGCCGCAGTCCGGCGGCGAGTACGTCTATCTCGCGCGCGCGTGGTCGCCCCGCTGGGGATTCATCGGCGGATTCGTCTCGATGACCGCGGGGTTCTCGGCGCCGATCGCCATCGCCGCGATCGCGTTCGGCCGCTACGCCTCGGCGCTGCTGCCAGTCGCGCCGATGGCGCTCACGGCCGGCGTGCTCGTTCTCGTAGGGACGGTCCACTGGGCGCGCGCGGCAGGGGCGCGCGTGTTCCAGCTCGCCACCACGTCCATCACGCTCGTACTCGTCGTCGGCTTCATCGTGACGGGGCTGGTCGTCGGTCCCGTGGAGCCGCTCTCGTTCGCGCCCTCGCCGGCCGCGTGGCGTGACATCGCGTCCGCCCCGTTCGCGATCTCGCTCATCTACGTCGTGTACGCGTACACGGGCTGGAACGCGATCGGCTACGTGGCCGGCGAGATCCGTGAACCGCAGCGCACGATTCCGCGGGCGGTGGTGATTGCGGTGCTCCTGGTGGCGTCGCTGTATCTGCTGCTGCACTGGGTCTTCCTGCGCACGGTCCCGCTCGACGCGCTGCGGGGCACGGTGGAGGTCGGGACCTTGAGCGGCACGCGCATCCTCGGCGACGTCGGCGGCCAGGTCGTGAGTGGCATCATCGCCCTCGTGCTCGTGGCGACGATCTCGGGCTTCCTGTTCGCGGGTGCGCGCGTCACGCAGGCGGTCGGCGCCGGCAGCCCGGGACTCGCGTGGCTCGCGGCGTTCGCCACGGACGGCGTGCCACGTCGCGCGCTGGCACTCCAGTTTGCGCTGATCGCCGTCCTCATCGTGACGGCCAGCTTCGAGGCGGTGCTCGCCTACGCGGGCATTGCGCTCAACCTGAGCAACTTGCTCGCCGTGGTCGGGCTGATGCGGCTGCGAGTGCGCGAGCCACAGCTGGCGCGTCCGTTCCGCACGCCGCTGTATCCGCTGGCGCCGCTGACCTTCGCCGCCCTGAGTCTCTGGATGATCGGCTTCGTGATCTCGCAGCGACCCGCCGTGATCGTGGCCGCGGCAGGGACACTCGGCGCGGGCGCACTCCTCTACGAGTTCGCGCGACGCCCACGCGGCGTGTAACGCACGATGGCCCGCGGTGTCGCCGCGGGCCATCGGGAGTGGGGGCAACCGCGTCTACTTCGCGTTCAGCTGCAGCCCGTAGCGGCAGGGCTGCGTACTGCAGACCGCCATCACGACTTCGATGCGGTACTTGGTGCTCTTGTTCGCGGTGAACATCACGACCGGATTGTCGTCCGTGGCGATGTCGCGGCGCACCATCGTGCCCTTGTCGTCGTAGACGATCAGGTCGAGGTCGGTGCAGTCGTTGTCACAGGCGCCGAACAGCACGTACTGCGTCCCGTTCACCACGGTCATCTCGTGCGAGGAGCGGCCGTCGTCGTTCAATGAGCCATAAACCGGTCCGCCCATCACGCGGCGGTAGCCCTGCCCCTCGGCCACGGTGGCGATGCGCGCGAGATAGCCCTGAACCTGCCGCGTGTACTGGCTCGTGCCGCTGGACGTCGTCGCGGTGGAGCGCGAGCCGCCGCACGCGGATACCAGCGCGGCGAGCGCAGCGACGGCGAGGGTGGAACGCATCATCGTATGAAGCCTCGGTAGGTGGGAGGAGGGGGTCGGGCGAATGTCCGATAGCGCGCCTGCCGAGTCAATAGCGAAATCTCCGACACCGCGCGGCCCCTGTTGCCGTAGGGAGAGCCACAGCACGTTTCGTGCCGTATCCCACTTCCCGGAGCCGCTGGATGATCATCGTCACGACATCGGAACTCGAAGGCAGACCCGTCAAGCGCTACCTCGGCCTGGTGAGCGGCGAGGCCATCCTTGGCGCCAACATCTTTCGCGACTTCTTCGCCGGCATTCGCGACATCGTCGGCGGGCGCTCGGCGGCGTACGAAGAGGAGCTCCGCAAGGCCAAGACCATCGCGCTCGAGGAGATGACCCAGCAGGCGCGCGAGATGGGTGCCAACGCCATCCTCGGCGTGGACCTCGACTACGAGAACATCACCGTCGGCCAGACCGGCGGAATGCTGATGGTCAGCGCGAACGGCACGGCGGTTCAGGTCTAGCCGCGCCGACGGCCGCCTAGAACCAGGCGGTCTGCATCTCCAGGGCCGACGCATCGTTGCGCAGAAGCAACGCGGCGTCGGTCTCGTGCTTCGGCAGCTCCACGCCGAAGTAGAAACGCGCCGCGTGGACCTTGCCGCGATAGAACGGCTCGTCGCTTCCCGACGCACCCGCCGCCAGCGCGCGCTCGGCCACCATCGCCTGCTGCAGCCAGAGCCAGGCGAACACGACGCGCGACGTACAGTCAAGGTATGCGCTCGCATTCGCCAGGCCGCGCGTGGGATCCTTCATCATCGTGCCCACGAGGGAGGTCGTGACGGCCACGAGCCGATCGAGCGCCACCTTGAGCTGCGGCGCGAGCTCAGCCGCCGCGCCACCGGCCGCGGCCGCGGCCGCGAGCGTCTTCTCGACCTCGACCACGAGTGCCTTGAACGCGGCGCCGTTTTGCTGCGTGACCTTGCGGCCGAGCAGGTCGAGGGCCTGGATGCCGTTGGTGCCTTCGTGGATCTGGTTCAAGCGGTTGTCGCGATAGAGCTGCTCGACGTCGTACTCGCGAGCATAGCCGTAGCCGCCGAGCACCTGCAGCGCACTGGAGATGCCTTCCTGCCCGTAGATGGACGGCCAGGTCTTGGCGATCGGGGTGAGGACCTCGAGCAGCATCGTGGCGTGCTGGCGCGCGGCCTCGTCGGGACCGGTTTCCTGCTCGTCGACGAGACGGGCGCAGGCGAGGATCAGGTGAAGCGAACCCTCGGCGGCGCACTTGGCGTGCAGCAGCAGTCGGCGGATGTCGGCGTGCTCGATGATGGCGACCGGCGGCCGCTTGGGATCCTTCTCGGCCGGCAGACGGCCCTGCTTGCGTTGCTGCGCGTAGTCCACGGCGTAGCGGAACGCGGCATAGGCCATCGCGGTGGCGGCGCGCCCGACGCCGATGCGCGCCTCGTTCATCATATGGAACATATACGGAAGACCGTGGTGCGCCTCGCCGATCAGATAGCCAACGCAGGGCCCCCGCTCGCCGAAGTTGAGCAGCGTGGACGTCGTCCCGCGCCACCCCATTTTGTGAATCAGACCGGCGAGCGTGACGTTGTTCGTGGCGCCAACGCGCGTGCCGTCGAAGTGCTTCTTGGGCACGATGAACAGCGAGATGCCCTTGGTGCCCTCCGGCGCGCCCACGATGCGCGCGAGCACGAGGTGGACGATGTTCTCGGTGAGCTCGTGATCGCCGCCGGAGATCCAGATCTTTGTGCCTTCGATGAGGTACGTCCCGTCGGGCTGCGGCGTAGCCTTGGTGCGCAGGTCGGCGAGCGAGGACCCGGCATCGGGCTCCGTGAGGGCCATCGTGCCGCTGAAGCGCCCCGTGAGCATTGGCGGCAGCCAGCGCTGCTTCTGCTCCTCGGAGGCGAAGGCATTGATGAGGTTGGCCGCACCGGCGGTGAGCATCGGATAGCTGGCCGTGCCGATATTCGCGGCCTCCAGGTGCGCGATGGCCGCCGACGCAATCACGTGCGGCAACTGCATTCCCCCGCGGGCCTCGTCGAGCGTGGACGCGATGATGCCGGACGCGGCCGTGGCCTCCCAGGCGGGCTTCACGCCGGGTTGCAGCACGACGACGCCGTCGCGCACCTCGGGCTCTTGTTGGTCGTTGGCCTTGCGGTTCGGCGCGTAGAACTCGCGGGCCACCCCGTCAGCGGTGTCGAGCACCGCATCGTAGACTTCGCGTCCCTGCCCCTCGAATCGAGGACGCGTGGCCAGCGCATCGGCACCCAGGAGTTCGTGGAGAAGGAAGTCGAGGTCGCGTCGCGGCAGCATAGCGGTGGTCGGTCGGAGGTGTGCCGCAATATAGGGTACCGAACAGCACGCCCGCCGTCCGGTGAAACCATCCGCGAGAGGGATCGCGTAGATTGGGTGGCAAACCTGTCGGCCGTGGCAGGTGTCCAACTTTTCGGCTCAATGCGTCTGCTCCCCACCCTGACACTCGCCGCCGTGGTCGCCTCGGCGGCCTGCGCCTCCCCGCGCGCCGCCTCTGTGGCCGAAGCGCCGTCGCCCCAGCTTCCGTCGGGCGTCGAGCGGGCGCGGCTCGACTCGCTGCGCTACCCGTACACCGAGGAAGACGTCGCGTTTATGCGGGGGATGATCCAGCACCACGCGCAGGCCATCACGATCTCGCGCTGGGCCGCGTCGCACGGGGCGAGTCCGGCGGTGCAGCGCCTCACGGCGCGAATCATCAACGCGCAGACGGACGAGATCGCGCTGATGCAGAAGTGGCTCGGCGACCGGAACCGTACGTTCCCGCACGTGGACTCCACCGGCGCGGTGCACAACCCCGACGACGAGCACGCCGGCCACCAGATGCCCGGTGGCCACGGCGGACACACGGGAATGCCGGGAATGCTGAACGCGGCGCAGCTCGCCGAGCTGGACGCGGCGCGCGGCGAGGAATTCGATAAGCTGTTCCTGTCCTTTATGATCCAGCACCATCGGGGTGCCGTGCTGATGGTGCGTGACCTGCTCTCGGCCAACGGCGCGGGACAGGACGAGACGATCTTCAAGTTCGCGGCGGATGTCGAGGTGGATCAGTCCACGGAGATCCGTCGGATGCTGCAGATGTTGCTTGAACTCGGCGGCATCCCTCCGGCGTGAGGGCGTCCCGGGTCGTTCGCGGTTGTTTCACTTCACACTCGAGGAGTTTGGAATGACGTTGGTTTCCCCGCGCCGTCGTGCGGCGCTTTCCCTGGCGATGCTCGCCCTCGTGGCGGCCTGCGCCTCGCCGGCGGCCACGCCTCCGGCGGCCACGCCGTCACCGGCCAACCGGATGAACGACGCCCGCGTCGGACTCTCGGCGGGCCTGTTCAATGCCGGCGAGGCGATCTCGAACCTGCGCGTCGTCGGCCGTGCGCGGTCGCCCGAGGGCTTCCTCGGTATCACGAACTCCGACCTCGCGTTCACGGGCAACTACGTGGTCCAGGGCAACTACAACGGCCCCGTGATCTGGGACATCTCGGATCCGGCGAACCCGAAGCTCGTCAAGGCGCTGGTCTGCCCGGCGTCGCAGAACGACGTCTCCGTGTACCGCAACCTGATGTTCGTCTCGTCCGAGGCCTTCAACGGCCGCACGGACTGCGGCTCGGGCGGTGTACGCGACTCCGTGAGCGCGGACCGCTTCCGCGGCGTGCGCGTGTTCGACATCTCGAACATCGCCGACCCGAAGCTGGTGGCGAACGTGCAGACCTGCCGCGGCTCGCACACCCACACGGTGCTCGAGAGCCCGGTGGACCGCGAGAACATCTACATCTACGTGTCGGGTTCGGCCCCGGTCCGCTCGCCGAACGAGATGTCCGGCTGCGTACGTGACCAACCCAGCGCAAACGCGAACTCGTCGCTGATGCGCATCGAAGTGATCAAGGTGCCGCTGGCGAACCCGGCGGCCTCGGCGATCGTGAATCGCGCCGACATCTTCACGGGCCTGACGCAGCCGCCGGAGCACGGCGAGACGGCGGCGGACCTGGCGGCGGCGGCGCAGCGTGCGGACTCCGTGCGTCGCGCGGGTGGCTTCACGGCCAAGATCCCGACCACTGGAATGGACATCGTGGTCGGCGGCGGCTTCGTCCGCGCCCAGCTGGACTCGATTGTGCGTTCGCGCGGTGGCAGCGGTGCCCCGACGGCTGCGGACTCCGCCGCCCTGCGTGCCGGCCTGCAGACGATCATCAACCGCTTCTTCGCGGGGGCGCCGCAGCCCGGCAGCCCCGTGAGCACGGGCTCGCAGTGCCACGACATCACGGTGTATCCGGCGGTGGGACTGGCCGGTGGCGCCTGCGAGGGTCACGGCCTGCTGCTCGACATCTCCAACCCGGCCAATCCGGTGCGCATTGACGCCGTGGCCGACTCGAACTTCGCCTACTGGCACTCGGCGACGTTCAACAACGACGGCACCAAGATCCTGTTCTCCGACGAGTGGGGCGGCGGCGGTGCGCCGAAGTGCCGCGCCACCGACAACTACGAGTGGGGTTCGAACGCGATCTTCACGATCGAGAACCGCAAGCTGAAGTTCCACTCGTACTACAAGATCCCGACGGTGCAGACGGCGCAGGAGAACTGCGTCGCGCACAACGGCTCGCTGATTCCGATCCCCGGCCGCGACGTGATGGTGCAGGCCTGGTACCAGGGCGGTATCTCGGTGTTCGACTGGACCGACCCTGCCCGTCCGTTCGAGATCGCGTTCTTCGACCGCGGCCCGGTCACGGCCGACCGGATGGAGATGGGCGGCTCGTGGTCCGTGTATTGGTACAACGGCAACATCGTGAGCTCGGAGATCGCCCGCGGCCTCGACGTCGCGCAGCTCACGCCGAGCGAGCACCTCACGCAGAACGAGATCGATGCGGCCAACACCGTGCGCTGGACGGAGCTCAACGCGCAGGGTCAGCCCCGCATTACCTGGCCGCCGAGCTTCGCGCTGGCCAAGGCGTACCTTGACCAGGCGGAGCGCAAGCAGTGCCTGAGCTCGTCGCGCGTGAATTCGCTGCGGTCGAGCATCGCGGCGGCCGAGCGCCAGACGGGCCCGGCGCGTGCGACGGCACTCAACGCGCTGGCGCGTGATCTGGAGTCCGACGCGCGCAACGCCTGCGACGACAACAAGAACGGCAAGCTGCGTCAGTCGCTGCTGAATCTGGCGAACCTGCCGATTTCGTAAGTCCGCTGGTGCAACGAAACGAGGGCCCCGCGTTCACGCGGGGCCCTCGTTTGTTTTGCGTTCTGTGCGAGCGGCTACGGCGCGATGGGGAGCGCGGCGAATCCCTTCTCCAGCGCCTGCACCATCCGCGCATCACCCGTGAGCTGCCAGTGGATGAGCGACACGGGGATCATCCCGGCATCGTTCACCTCGTCGAGAAAGCGGCGAATCGAGAACGCGTCGCCCAGCTGGCGGGCGCGCAGGGCCATCGTCTCCTCCAGCAGGCGACCGCCGGTGACGTAGGCCGCGCCATAGCCCGGCTGTCGCAGGTAGAGGTGCTGCTCGAAGCCGAGGAGCGGGTCGCGACGCATCCACCCGCGCGGCGTCCAGCCGACGTGGATGTCGCCGGCGCCTTCCATACTCACGGCATTGTCGTGCGCGTAGAGGTTGCCCAGGCCGCGCGCCGCGCGCGCGGCAAGCATCACCCACACGAGCTCGCGCGACCGCGAGGAGTACTCGTAGAGGCCGGCGTGCATCATCCACTCTTCCATCGCGGTCGCCATCCCCTCGGAGCGGCTCATCCACACGTTGTAGAGCAGTGGCGTGCGCCGGATCTCGCGCGGGTTGGGCTCAAAGCGCAGGCGGGCGTTGTCCCACCAGTGGTAGAGGTGAGTCCACAGCGGCACCGGGTCGCGCTGGGTCGCCTGCATAAAGAAGTCGCGCGTCTCCGCCGGCGCGAAGGCCGGCATCCGTTCGCGCAGGGCGCGCTCCATCCACGGCCGCGGCGCGACAATGTCGTGCACGGAGAGAAACTCCATCCAGCGCTTGAGCGCCCACTCCTGCATTGCCGCGTAGTCGGCCGGCGTCTCGGCCACCGGCAGCTCGGGCATAAACTTGTTGCGATTCTCCTCGAGGCGCAGCGACGCGTGCGCGCGGGCAAGTTCGCGCTCCGTGATGGTGACTTCGTCCTCCCACGACAGCGGCACCAGCAGCACGTTGCGCAAGAACCACGTGTACTGCTCGCGTCCGATGCCCGAGGGGCCGGTCTTGGACGGCGCCTGATCGCGGAGCCACTGCGCAAACGCATCCGTGGCCGCACGGGCCTCCGCCACGGCGCGCAGCAAGTCGCGCTCACGGGCCGGCACGCGGCGCGCGAGCGTCTGCAGCGCCTCGCTCTGTTCCTCGAAGGCGCGGACGCCACCGATCCACAGGTCGCGGGCGTTGCTGGCCGCGAGGTTCACCCGCGCCTGCTGCAAGAGCGGCGGCACGGTGCGCAGCGCCGCGGTGAGCTGCCGATGCTGTTCGCGCGTCATCGGACGGACCGAATCGAGCACCGTACGCGGCCAGATCGGATACTGCCACAGCCGGATCGCGCCGTGGATCGTCGGCCCTTCCTCGGCGGGCGTGTCGCTCTCGTGCGTGCGCACCGAGGCGTAGTAGGCGGGGTCGCGCGCGAACGGCTTGAGCACCGCGAGCGCAAAGCGCATTCCGTTCATCTCCGCGCGCACGAGGTGCCAGTCCACCTGCTCCGTCACCGTCCATCCGGTGGTGTCGAGCACCGCGAGCTGCTCCTGCCACGCGGCGAGTTCCTGCAGCCGACGCGCGGTGGTGGCCGCCGTGTAATCGGGCACGCCATTCACGCGCGGTGGCTCCTCGAAGCCACGCCACTCGCGGAAGAGCGCGATGAGCTGCGGGAACGAGGCACTCTGCGCGCCGAGTGCCGGAGCGTGTATGGCGCAGGCGATGACGGCGAGCGCCACCCACAGGGCCTTCCGGAGTGCGCAGGCGGGGTGGACGAGTGGCTGCCCCATCAGTGCGCCCCGAGCAGCAGGGCCGCGGCACTCACGGCGAATCCTGCCGCGACCGCGACAAGCTGCGGCAGCGGCAGGTCCCACGTGCGCTGTGCCTTCAGCTGCGAGACGATGACGGCGCCGCCGACGAACAGGAACGAGCCCGCAGCAAACGGGATGAAGATCTCGGCCACGCGTGCCGTCTCCTCGCCGAAGTAGAGTGTCAGCGACCCGCCGAGGAAGGCGAGGGCGCCGGAGAGCAGTGTGTAGAGCACGGCGCGGCGCGGACTCGCGCCGTAGTGCACGAAGACGCCGAAGGTCCCGAGCTCGCGTGGCAGTTCGTGCGCCAGCATCGCCAGCGCCGTGGCCGCACCGGCGCCCCCGCCGGCGATGAACGCGGCCGCGATCAGCGCGCCGTCCACGAAGTTGTGCACCCCATCCGCGACGAAGCTGACGATCACCATCGAGGGATCGTCGAACGCGCCGATCGCCGCGCCCTGCGCCGGCGCCTCGTGCCGCGTGTGCTGGAAACGGTGCAGCCACCGCTCCAGCGCGAAGCTGCCCACCATTCCCGCCGTGACCGCCGCGGCGACGAAGGCCAGCGAGGGGTGACGCTCATACGCCTCGGGCAGCAGATGGAACACGGCAGCACCAATCAGCGCACCGGCCCCGAACGAGACGAGGGTCGGTAGCACCTGTGGGAGTCCGCGCTGCGGGCCAGCGAGCAGCGCAATCACTGCCAGCGGCACACCGGTCACGAGGGCGATCGCGCCGAGCGCGGCAGTCCAGTCGGTCACGGCGCGAACGTTAGCCCTGCCGTCAAGCGTGGGCAACGCATCGCGCGCCGTGCCGCTTGTCTAGCGCCGACGACTGCCGGCGCCGCCACCGACCACCGCTTCGTACAGTGCCGGTTCCGTCACACCTTCGGTGATGATCGCCATCGCACGCGTGTCGGCATCGAGGCGCAGCGTCGCACGCAGCGGAGCCAGTGCGTCGTCCTCGTGCAGCGCCATCAACGCCGCGACGCCCGCCGCACCCGAGGGGCCGCAGGCAATCGGCCGGTCGTCGCCGGTTGCGCGCGCCAGGCGCAGCATCGCGCGGCGCGCCCAGCCGTCGTCGATGGCGACAAATGCATCGTAGGCGGCGGTGACGATGGGCCAGGCGGTGCGCGACACCTCGCCGCAGCGCAGGCCGCCCATAATCGTGTCGAGTGCGCCGGGGATCGCCGTCGCTGTCCCGGCGCGCGCGGACTCGAGGAGGCACGCGGCACCCAGCGGCTCGACGCACACGAGGCGCGCGCGGGGAACGGTTGGATTCGCGGCATACCACGCGGCCACGGCGGCGGCGAGCCCTCCCACGCCGCCCTGCACGACGACCACATCGGGCGGCTTCTTCTTCCACGCCGATCGTGCCTCGTCCATCAGCGCCGTGTAGCCCTGCATTATCAGCGACGGAACCTCGTCGTAGCCCAGCCAGCCGGTGTCGGAAATCACTTGCCAGCCTTGCGCGGCCGCGTCGGCAATGACCCGTCGCACGGCGTCATCGTACGTGCCGTCCACGCGAATGACTTCTGCGCCCTCGAGTGCAATAGCCTCGGCGCGCGCGTCCGCGACGCGGGCACCGACGTACACCCGCGCGCGGAGTTGCCGTTCGCGCGCGGCGCGGGCGACGGCACGGCCGTGATTGCCTTCCGAGGCACACACCACGGTGTCGCCCTCGCGCAGCGCACCCCGTTCACAGAGCTGCGCGATGGCGAAACCCGCCCCGAGCCCCTTGAAGGACGGCAACGTGTCGCGCGCGGTCTCGTCCTTCAGATAGAGGGACTTCAGCCCGAGCGCGCCGGCCAACGACTTCGCCTTGCGCAACGGAGTCGGGGCGAAGCGTGGACTCGACGCGCGATACGCGGCGACCGCGCTGAGCTGGACGTCCGTGTACGGGGGGCTGGGCGCGGGGGCCGGCGTGGCGAGGTGAAAGCGGCTCGGATGCACACCGGAGTATCCCCACGTCGCGGCCGCCCCGCCACCCTCCGGCGCGAGCACGCTTGCCGCCTCTCTCCCACTCGAGCAGACTTCCCCGTCGGTGCTCGAACTCCCTCCGCCCCCGGTAGTGGTCACGGCCATCCCCGTCGAGGCAAGGGTTGCCTGCAACGGCGAGACGATCACGCGCATTGACGTCTATCGCTACGCGCCGTCGCGGCGCAATGCGCGCACGCGAGCGAGTGCGGACTCCCTGCCCCGCGGCCAGCGCCTGAACACGAACACCGACGTGGTGCGCGCGTATCTGCGGCTGCGCGAGGGTAGCCCCTGCCGCGAGCAGGATCGTGCCGACTCTGAGCGTATGTTGCGCGCGCAGCGCTTTGTGGCGTCGGCGGCCGTCACGCCGGTGGCGGATGGCCCGGGTCGGGTGCGTATTCGCGTGGATGTGGTGAACGAATTCGAGCTCGTGCTCGGCGGCGACGTCCGCGGCACGTCGATCAATGAGATCCGCGTCGGCACGTTGGACTGGCGTGGCAACGCGACGACACTGGTCGGCTCGCTGGAACGCGGCGGAGCGTACCGTCCCGGCGTCGGGGTGCTGTGGGCGCAGCCCGGCGCGCTCGGACGGCCGGCGGTCCTGACGCTGTCGGCGGCGCAGCGGCCCACCGGCGAGGCGGCCGCCGCATCGCTCGTGCAGCCGTTCATCGCCGATGGACAGCGCCAGGCGCTGCTCGCGCACGTCGAGTCCGATATGCAGTACGCGCGCCTCCTGCGCGGCGACCTGCCCACCGCGGCGACGCGCGTCCACGAGGCGCACTACCAGCTCGGCGTGCTGTGGCGCGTGGGTGCGTCACGGCGACGACGCGTGGTCGGACTCGCGGGCCTCGTGCTCGCCGGCGAGCGCACGACCACCTCGGGCTCCGTCGTGACGCTCAGCGACACCGGGTTTGCAGAGACGGGCGACGCTACGCTCGTCAGCCGCTACGACACGTATCGCTCGAACCACGTTGCCGGCGTGGCGGCGCTGCGCGCCCTCGAGTTCAGCAAGGTCGAGCGCTTCGACGCGCTGCGCGCCGAGCAGGACATCGCCAACGGATTCGAGCTGACGTTGCTCGCGGGTCCGAGCGTGGGCAACGAGCGCGTCGACCGCGACCAGATCCTCGGGATTGGCCTGTATGCAGGCCGCGGTGATGCCTCGCAGTTCGCCACGATGCGCCTGCGCTTCGAAGGTCGCTCGCTCGGTGGACTGAACGACGGCAACTGGCAGGAGACCGTGTCGAGTGCGCGGTTCACGGTCTATCAACTGCCCGACGAGCGCACCACGCGCCAGATTTCGCTCGGTGGCGCGGTGCTGCTCGGCCAGCAGAAGCCGCTGCAGCTCAGTATGGGCGACTACGATGGCGGGCTCATCGGCTATGCGCGCTCCACGGTACCCGGCGGACGTCGCGTCACCGCGCGCCTGGAGCAGCGTCGGCTGGTCACGAGTGACCGGGCGTGGGCGGATGTCGCCCTCGGCTGGTTCGTCGATGCCGGCCGCCTGTGGCGCGGTGATGTGCCCTACGGCGAGACGACGGGCCTGCTCGTCTCGACCGGCGTCTCGCTGATGACGGCCTACCCGTCGGGCGGCAAGCGCGTGTACCGCTTTGACCTCGGCGTTCCGCTCCGCCGGGGACCTGGCGACGGCGCCTTCGTGCTGCGCGTGACGGCGCGTGACCGCACCACCGAGCGCACGCCGGAGCCGCGTGATCTGACGCGCGCCCGGACGCAGTCCGGCCCCACGACACTCCTGCGCTGGTAAGCGCGTTGTATGCGTATGCTCGCGCACGTCACGCACACGCTGAAGATCGTCCTCGCGCTCGGGCCGTTCGCCCTCTCGCTGCGGCGGGACTTTCGTCGTTGGCTGTGGTTCGGGTCGCCGCTGCCGCGCGACCCTGCATTCCACGCGCGGCGCGCCACGCGGCTGGTCAGGCGTATCGCGAAGCTCGGCCCAACCTTTGTGAAGCTGGCGCAGGTCTTCTCCGCCCGCGCGGACCTCGTGCCCGAGCCCTACCTCTCCGCGCTGGGCACGCTGACGGACCAGGTGCCGCCCGTGCCGTGGGACAAGATCGAGCACGAGTTGCGCGCCGCCTACGGTGAGGGGCCGGAACAGGTCTTCGAGCACATCGACCGCAGGCCGATCGCGGCGGCGTCACTCGGCCAGGTGCACCGCGCGCGCTGGCGCGGGCGCGACGTTGCGGTGAAGGTGCTGCGGCCGAACGTGGAGCACACGGTCGCGCGCGACCTCGCGTCCGCCCGCGTCATCGCCGCCTGGGCGGCGCGCCGCTGGCCCGCCCCGCACGTCGTCGGCTTTCAGGCGCTCGTCGAGGAGTTCGCGACGCGCATCGGTGAGGAAATGGATTTCCGCCTCGAGGCGGAATACGCCACCGAAGTACGCGCCAACTTCCGCGACAACCCGCGGGTGGTGATCCCCGAGGTGATGCACGAGCTCACGCGACAGCGCGTGCTGGTGTTGCAGTTCATCGACGGCACCCGTGTGGACCGCCTGCAGGGCACCGTGGATGCGAGCCGGCTGGCGAGCCTGGTGATCGAGATCTACGTGCAGATGATGCTCGTGGATGGCCTGTTCCACGCCGACCCGCACGCCGGCAACCTGATGGTGACCGCCGACGGTCGTCTCGTGCTGCTCGACTTCGGGATGATGGTGCGCGTGCCGGCGGATTTGCGGCTCTCCCTCATCCGCACGGTGTTTGCCGCCATCCGTCGTGATCCGGCCGGCGTGGCCGATGGCTTTCGCGCGCTCGGGCTCGTGGCGCCGGGTGCCGATCCTTCGGAGATCGATCGCCTCGCGCAGATCCTCGTGGACCTCAGCACGCGGCGCACGACGACGCAGGAGCGCATCGACCAGATGCTCGCTGACAGCGTGATGGCGTCGCTGTACGACTTCCCCGTCATCCTGCCCCGTGACCTCGTGTACTTCGCCCGCACGGCGGCGCTGATCGAGGGCATCGGCACGCGCTACGATCCGTATTTCAATGCCATCGTCGTGGGTTCGCCGATCGTGATGCGAATGCGCAGCCGCATCCTCCGCTCGTTGGGCCAGGAGGCGGAGCCAGGCGTCGAGGAGTATGCGGCGATGGCGGGCTGGGTTGTTGGCCGAGCGTGGCGGGCGATTCGGGAGTGGATCGCCGCGCCTACCGCCGCGCCGTCGCGGAGCGCCTGAGCAGCTCCGCCTGCTGCGCGATCGCGGTACGCTGCTCAGACGTCAGCCGCTCGGCATTGCCCAGCTGCATCGCCATTCGCGTGTTGGAGCGGAGTGCCGGGCCGTGCCGCCGCAGGTAATCCCAGTACAGCGTCGTGAACGGACAGGCGTCGTCCCCGACCGCCTTGGCCGGATCGAAGCGGCACTCAGCGCAGTAGTTGCTCATTCGCTGGATGTACTTTCCGCTCGCCACGTACGGCTTCGACGCCATCACCCCGCCATCCGCGTACTGCGACATCCCAAGCGTGTTGGGGAGTTCCACCCACTCCACGGCGTCCACGTAGACAGCCAGGTACCACTCGTGCACGCGGCGCGGGTCCACACCAAGCAGGAGCGCGTACAGTCCCGTCACCATCAGCCGCTGGATGTGGTGGGCGTAGCCATAGTCGAGCGTCTGCGTGATCGCGTCGCGAAGGCAGGCCATCGCAGTGTCGCCGGTCCAGTAGAAGTCCGGGAGCTCGGCATCGGCGTCCATCGCGTTGCGCGCGCCGTAGTCGGGCATTAGTAGCCAGTAGACACCGCGAACGTACTCCCGCCACCCGAGCACCTGACGCACGAATCCCTCGACGGCCTCCAGCGGCGCGCGGCGCTCGGCGAGCGCGCGTTCGGCAGCCGCGATGACATCACGCGGATCGAGCAACTTGAGGTTCATCGCCGCCGCGAGCCGCGAGTGATATAGCCACGGTTCGCGCGACCACATCGCGTCCTGGAAGCGCCCAAAGTCGGGAAGACGGTGCGCGATGAAATCCGCGAGCGCCTCCTGGGCCTCGGCCGGCGTCACCGGCCAGTCGAAGTGCGCGAGATCGCCCGGATGCGACGCGAAGTGCCGATCCACGAGCGCAAGGACCTCGCGCGTGAGCGCATCGGGCGCGAAGCGGCGCGGTCGCGGTAGCAGCCCCGGGCCCTGCCGCCCAAACGCCCCGCGATTCTCGTGATCGAAGTTCCAAGCTCCCCCCACCGGCGAGCCGTCCGACTCGAGCAACACGCGGTGCTTGCGCCGCATCTCGCGGTAGAAGAACTCCATTCGGAGCTGCTTGCGCCCCCGGGCGTGCGCGCGAAACTCCTCGACGCTGCTCAAGAAGTGCGTGTCCACGCGAATCTCCAGCGGGATCCCCGTCGCAGCGGCCACGCGCTCGAGCAGTTGGAGCACTCGGTACTCCCCCGGCTCCAGCGTGACGAGTCGCTCAGGGCGCAGTCGCGCGATCGCGGCGCTGAGTTCCGCTTCGAGCGATCCGCGGTTGTGCGCGTCATCAAGGGCGGTGTAGTGCACGGTCCAGCCCGCTGCTCGGCGCGCGTCGCGGAAGTGCCGCATCGCGCTCAGGAACAGCGCCGTCCGTAGCTTCGAGGACCACACGACCGTGGACTCCTCGGCCACCTCCGCCATCCACAGCGCATCGTGCGCGGAATCAGCGTCCGAAAAGACGGCGGAGTTCGGGCTGAGTTGGTCCCCGAGCACAACGATGAGGGCGCGCATCTCGGGTGAACGCGCGCCGCGCACGATTCGTGCGAACTACTCTCGTCGCTTCCCGAACGAGTAGACCACGTCCACCACCGGTAGGCAGCAGCCCCCGTTCGCCGTCAGGCCGGCAACACCGAGATCGGCCGCGAGGCGCTCGCCGAGGATGCGCACGCTGAGCGCCCAGATGGCGTCCGAGTCGCCACCCCCCACGAACGAGTAGGTCTCGGCGACCAGCTTGAAACTCGGGCTCACGCGCCGCTCGCCGCCGAGGAGTAGCGTCGGACGGTTGCTGATGTCCGCCGACCCATCGATGCGGGCGTAGCCCCACCCAGCACCCAGTGTGACCGCGTTGTCCGTGGAGCCGAACGTGGACGCCGCGTACAGGATCCCGACGGAGTTGTTCGCCGAGGACTCGGTGGAGAAGAACGAGAGCACGCCAATGGCGACGGACGTTTGGTCGGCGTCCACGAGCGTGAACTTGGGCGCGAGATACCAAATGCGACCGATCGCGTCGGGAAGAATCGGCGTTCCACCGGCGAGCACGAGTCGGTCCGTCACGCCGTAGCCGACCATCGGGAGAAAGAAGAAGTAGCTCGCGACGTAGCCTTCACCTTTTGGCAAGGGCCGGGCCGTCGGGGCGAAAAGCAGCCGCGTGGGATTGGGATCCGGGGTCTGCGCGCGGCCCGCCGCGTCGGCGCGCACGAGCGTGACGCGCGCCACCTGGATGGTCTGCAGCGCGATGCGCGCGCCGGAGCCGGTCACGACGACCAGGGTCGAGTCCGTGCGCTCGACTATGCGGCCGTACAGGACCGAGCCGTCACGCAGGCGCACCTGATACGTCGGCTCAGCCGCCGCGGCGGGCGCTTCTTGGGCGGCGAGGGGACGTGCCGTGGAGACTGCGGTGAGGCCGATGACGGCCGCAAGAGCGAGGCGAGCGAGACGCACGATGACCTCCGGACGATGAGCCATCACCAGCCGCCGAATCGCGGCCAGGCGGCCACGACGCCATCGGCCGTGACGACGTGATACACACCGAACTGCGCCGCGGTGGCGCAGGCGTGATTCGGAAGGATCCGGAGCCGACGCCCGAGGGGAAACTGCGCGACGTCCACGGGCGCCGCACCGGCGCGCGCCGCGAGAATCCCGTGCTCCTGATTCGCCCCGCGCATCATCAGCCCGTCGAGGACCCGCCCCTGCTCATCGCAGACGACGCCATAACCCTGATCCACAGTCTGCGTCGCCGTGCCGCGGTCGCGCGAGAGTGCCATCCACCCCGCATCGGTGATGATCCACCCCTTCTCCCGCTGATGACCGATCACGGTCGTGAGCACGCTGATGGCGATGTCGTCCACGGCGCAGACCCCAATGCCGGCCATCACGAGGTCCATCAGCATATGGACGCCAGCGCGCACCTCGGTGACGCCGGTGAGGTCGCGCGCAAAGAGGGCCGTTGGCGTTGAGCCCACACTCACGACGGGGCACGCGTGTCCGGCGGCGCGCAGCCGCTCCGCCGCCCGCACCGCCGACGCACGCTCGCGCTCGGCCATCGCCTCCTTGGCCTCTCGCGTGACGCAGGCGTACGACTCGCCGGCGTGCGTGACCACGCCGCGCAGCCGCGGGCCGAGCACACGCGCGATCGCCAGCAGCAGCGGCGACTCTGCTGCAACGCCCGCCCGGTGCCCATCGCTGTCGAGTTCGATACAGGCGTGCAACGAAGCCGTGTGCGCCGCGACTGCCTCCGCTGCCTCCACCGAGTCGAGGATCACGGTCACGTCGGCGCCGCGCGCGTTGAGCCCGGCGACGCGGTCGAGTTTCTGCGGCGCGATCCCGACGGCGTAGAGAATGTCGCGAATGCCCCACGCGAGGCACTGCTCGGCCTCCTCGAGCGTCGACACTGTCACACCGCCCGGCTGCCCGACGAGCGCCCGACGGATGATCTCCGCGCTCTTCGCCGTCTTGACGTGCGGCCGCAGCGGCACGCCGAGACCGGCGAGGTGGGTCGCCATTCGCTGCAGGTTGCGATCGAGCCGCTGGGGATCGAGCAGGAGAGTCGGCGTATCGAGCGAGGCGAGCGGGCGGGGGCTGGGCATCGCTGAATGCTAGCGCTCGAGCGCGTCGATGTGACGCGATCGCGTGCCGCGGCAGTCATCGGGGGCCAGCTTCGATTGTCCCCCACGCACGAGGATCCAGTGAGACCGATTCGGTTGTTGCTGCTCGGCAGCCTGGTCGCGATGCCGCTTACCGCACAAGGCACGGCGCCGCAGACCCCAACCGCGGGCCGCCGCGCGTCCGCCACTCCCGCCGACAGCGCCCTTCTGCGCGCGCTCGACTTGCCCCGCGTGATGCAGCGGGCCCGCGCGGCGGGCATTCCCGACAGCTCCGTGCGTGGCATAGTGGATGAAATGCGTCGGCGCGGCCTGCCCGCCGAAGACGCCGCGGCGGTCGCCGAGTTAGAAGTCGAGGCCGTGGAGCGCGGCGGCCAGCGCGACAACTTCGGTTCGTTTGTGCGCTCGCAGGTCGAGGCCGGCGTGCGCGGTCGAGATCTCGCCGCGGCGATCCGCGCGGAGCGGCAGCGTCGTGGAATGGGCCCAGGCGGCGCTGGCGGCCGTCCTGAGGGAGCCGGTCCGCCGGCCGGGCGCGGCGGTCGCCCCGCTACCTCGCCGCGTCCCGGCGCGGATTCCGCTCGCTCCAAGCAGCCACCGACCACCGGGAGGAGACCGTAATGCGACGCACCGCGCTCGTGGCACTCACGCTCGCGTTGACGGCCTGCTCCAAGGCCGCCGACGAGGCACCTGCGGTCACGGAGATTCAAATGGCGCCGGAAGTCACGCAGGCACTCGGCGTGGCAGGCGCGCTGCAGGCGAATCCGGCGATGGCGGACTCGATTCTCAGCGCCAACGGACTGACGCGCGCCGGTTTCGATTCCCTGCTCTATCGGATCGCCACGGACTCGGTGCTCTCCGCCCAGTACGCCAAGGGCAACTAAGGGGCGACTGGCAGCACCGGCACCGTGCATCGGGCGGCCTCCTCTCGGGGAGGCCGCCCGATGCGCTATTTTGCAGGATGACCAAGATCTTCCCGGACGACCTCGACGCGCGCATCGGCACGCGCGCGGTGCACGCGGGCCAGCGCCCCGACCCGACCTCCGGCGCGATTATGCCGCCCATCTACCAGACCTCTACCTACGCGCAGGAAGCGCTGGGGGTCAACAAGGGCTACGAGTACGCGCGCGGCAAGAATCCCACGCGTGAGGCACTGGAGCGCAACGTCGCGGCACTTGAAGGGGCGCAGCACGGCTTCGCGTTCTCGAGCGGAATGGGCTGCCTGACCTCGCTCACGATGCTCTTCAAGAGCGGCGACCACATCGTCGTGGGCGCCAACGTGTACGGCGGCACCTTCCGGCTGTTCGACAAGCTGCTGCAGCACCTCGGGCTGACCTTCACGTGGGTGGATATGCGCGACCCACAGCGCATCGCCGACGCGATGCGGCCCAACACGCGCGCGGTGATGCTCGAGACGCCGACGAACCCGCTGATGCAGCTCGCCGATATCAAGGCGGCCGCGGAGATTGCACGCAAGGCGGGCGCCCTCACCATCGTGGACAACACGTTCGCCACGCCCGTCTTCCAGCAGCCGCTGGCGCTCGGCGCGGACATCGTGTGGCATTCCAGCACCAAGTACCTGAACGGCCACAGCGACATCATCGGCGGCGTGGCGGTCACCAACAATGACGAGCTCGCGACGCGGATCCAGTTCATCGCGAACTCTGCCGGCGCCGTGCCCGGCCCGATGGACGCGTGGCTCACGCTGCGCGGCACCAAGACGCTCGCGCTCCGGATGCGTCAGCACGACGTGAACGGACGCGCGGTGGCGGCGTGGTTGGCCGAGCGAATGGGCGCCGAGCGCGTGTTCTATCCGGGGCTGCCCTCGCACCCGCAGCACGAGCTGGCCAAGCGGCAGATGAGCGCCTTCGGCGGGATGGTGTCGGTCGAGACCGGCTCCAAGGCGAATGCCAACGCCATCGTCACGAAACTCCGCGTGTTCACGCTCGCTGAATCTCTGGGCGGCGTGGAATCGTTGGTATGTCAGCCGGCGGGGATGACGCACGCCTCGGTGGATCCGGCGCGCCGCCTCGAGATCGGGATCACCGATGGCCTGCTCCGATTCTCGTGCGGCGTGGAGGACACGCAGGACCTGCTCGACGATCTCGCGCAGGCGTTCAAGGGGCTGTAGCCCCAGGAGAACCCGATGGCCCGCACCGTCCTGACCGACATCGCTTCGCAGACCTGGGAGCATCCCGCCGACCGCGCTGCGCTCGCCACGATGCGCGCGCTGCCCGGCTTCGACACCGCCATCAACGCCTTCGCCAAGCATTTCGGCGAGCGCGGCGTGCGGCACCTGTTCACCGCGAGCGCCGTCCGCGTCGGGCCGACGCAGCGGCCCGATCTCGACGCGCTGTGGACCGAAGTGCTCGCCACGATGGACTGGCCGACGCGGCCGCAGCTCTACGTCACGTCGTCGCCGATGATCAACGCCGGCGCCGTCGGCTTCGGCGAGCCGTTCCTCGTCATCAACTCGGCGGCCATCGAGCATCTCACGCGTGAGGAGCTGCGCGTCGTGCTCGCCCACGAGCTTGGGCACGTGATGAGCGGCCACGTCACGTACCGCACCATCGCGCAGATCATCTTGATGGTCGGCATCGGCAACCTGCCGCTGCTCGCCGGCGTGGCCATCCTGCCGTTCCAACTCGCCATCCTCGAGTGGTACCGCAAGAGCGAACTCTCCT
>CAYPYY010000020.1:26274-34544 GCA_964414995.1 uncultured Gemmatimonas sp. | reverse complement strand
GGAGCATCGTATGGTTCAGTGAGTGAACTGCAGTCGTGAGTGGTGCGTTGCCGGTCGGCCTTACCCGACCGACCCTTCCAGCGAAATGCCGAGTAGCTGCTGCGCTTCGAGCGCGAACTCCATCGGCAGCTCCTTGAACACTTCCTTGCAGAACCCGGCCACGATCAGCGAGATCGCGTGCTCGGCGTTCAGCCCGCGCGCCTTGCAGTAGAAGATCTGGTCTTCGCCGATCTTCGACGTGGACGCCTCGTGCTCCAGCGTCGCCGAGCTGTTGGCGACCTCGATGTACGGGAACGTGTGCGCGCCGCACTTGTTGCCGATCAGCATCGAGTCGCACTGCGTGTAGTTGCGCGCGCCCTCGGCCTTCGGCAGCACCTTCACCTGGCCGCGGTACGAGTTCTGCCCCTGGCCCGCGCTGATGCCCTTGGAGATGATCGTGGACTTCGTGTTGCGTCCGATGTGGATCATCTTCGTGCCCGTGTCGGCCTGCTGCTTGCCGTTCACCACGGCCACCGAGTAGAACTCGCCCACGGAGTTGTCGCCCTGCAGGATCACCGAGGGATACTTCCAGGTGATCGCCGAGCCCGTCTCGACCTGCGTCCAGCTGATCTTCGAGTTGGTGAACGCCTTGCCGCGCTTGGTCACGAAGTTGTAGATGCCGCCCTTGCCCTCGGCATCGCCGGCATACCAGTTCTGCACCGTCGAGTACTTCACCGACGCGTTGTCGAGCGCCACGATCTCGACCACCGCCGCGTGCAGCTGGTGCTCGTCGCGCTTCGGTGCGGTGCAGCCCTCGAGGTAGCTCACGCTCGCGCCCTCGTCGGCGACGATCAGCGTGCGCTCGAACTGCCCCGTGTTGGCCGCGTTGATGCGGAAGTACGTCGAGAGCTCGAGCGGGCACTTCACGCCCTTCGGCACGTACACGAACGAGCCGTCGGAGAACACCGCCGAGTTGAGCGCGGCGAAGAAGTTGTCCGAGTACGGCACGACCGATCCGAGGTACTTCTGCACGAGCTCGGGATGGTGGAGCACCGCCTCGCCGAACGAGCAGAAGATCACGCCGACCTTCTCCAGCTCGGTCTTCATCGTCGTGCCGACCGACACGGAGTCGAAGATTGCGTCCACGGCGATGCCGTTGAGGCGCTTCTGCTCGGTGAGCGAGATGCCCAGCTTCTCGTAGGTCTTGAGCAGCTCGGGATCCACCTCGTCGAGCGACTGCAGCGGCTTCACCGACTTCGGCGCCGAGTAGTACGTCTGCGCCTGATAGTCGATGTGGCCGTACTTGACGTTCGGCCAGCGCGGCTCGGTCATCGTCTGCCAGCGACGGAACGCCTTGAGGCGCCAGTCGAGCAGCCATTCCGGCTCGTTCTTCTTGGCCGAGATGAGGCGGACCGTCTCCTCGGTGAGCCCAGCCGGAATCGTGTCCGATTCGATATCGGTCACGAAGCCGTACTGGTACTCCTTATTAACCAGTGCTTCGATGGATGACGACATTTGTGAGCTTCGAGTGGGTCAGATAACCCAGAAATCTACTCGGATTTCACGGTGTCTTCAACGCCTGCCGGTTCCTCCGGCGGCTCAGATCCCGAAGACTTCCACGCGGTCGCGACCGAGCCCCTTGGCCCGGTACATCGCCTTGTCCGCCTGGTCGATAACCTCTTCCAGGTCATCGACTTCGCCCAGCGGTGCGATGCCGCCCGACAGCGTCACGCGGAGCTCCGGTCCGCCGCCCGGGACCGCGATCAACGCTGCCCCCACGGCCCGCCGGACGCGCTCCACCGCCACCAGCGCCTGAGCCGGCGTCGTGTCCGGCAGGAGCGCCACGAACTCCTCACCGCCGAACCGCCCGACGATCTGCTCCTCGCGCAGCGTGGCGGTGATGCGATGCGCGACCTCCTTGAGCACCAGATCGCCGACCGCGTGCCCGTAGGTGTCGTTGATGTCCTTGAAGAAATCGAGGTCCATCAGCGCCACGCTGACGGGCAGCTTGCGGCGGCGTGCCGCGGCGATTGCCGGCTCCGCGTCATCGAAGAACGCGCGCCGGTTCTTGAGCCCCGTGAGCTCGTCCACCATCGCCAGGTCCTGCATTCGCGACAGCGCCACCTCGAGTTGGTGCCCGCTCGCCTGCGCTGCGATCAGGGCCTCGTCGCGCTGCACCAGGATGCGGACCGTCTCGACGAACTGGTCCCAGGCCGTGCGCGTGAAGAACAACGACGTCAGCAGAAACACCGCGACCGACGCCGGGAGGACGCGCATCTCGGTGGTGTCGAACTCCACGATCCGCGCGAACAGCGGTGCCATCGTCGGCAGGAAGAACGCGATGCTCGCCACGGGCGACGAGCTGAAGAACGCCACCGAGCCGCCGGTGAGTCCCACGGCGAGGATGGTCATCATCGTGCGCTCGTCGGTCCCGCCCAGCGGATACAGCACCCACGCAAACGTGCCCCAGATCGCCCCGAGGAAGAACGAGAAGATGATGGCGCGACGTTCGTTGCCCGGGGACACATCGGTCGGGCGCGGGCGCTTGCGCAGGCGACGCCACGAGAGGAAGGCCGGCGTCAGCAGAACCAGCATCGCGCCCACGGTAATCGTCAGGAAGTCGTGCGGCGCACGGTCCCAGAAGACCAGCGCAACGAACACCGCGAGCAGCGGATTGGCGACAAACACCGTCGGCAACTGGCGCACGCGATTGACCGCCTGCGACACGCGCAGGGCGCGCTCGAGGTTCTCGGACGTCGCCGGAATGCTGAACTGCATCCCGGCAGGATATTGCGCGGCGCGCCGGCAAGCCAGACTCTTGTAGCGGCCGTCGGTCCCGGCGGCCCCCCCTTCCCCCGGAGGATCAATGCAGTTCGTTGTCGACCTGTGGGTTCCTATCGTCGTGAGCGGCCTCGCCGCCTTCGTGATTTCCGCCGTGGCGTGGACCGTGCTGCCGTTCCACAACAGCGAGTGGTCGGGCTTCAGCAACGAGGACGAAGTCGCCGACGCGATGCGTAAGGGCTCGCCGAGCCCGGGGCGCTATATGCTCCCGTTTATGGGCAGCGGGAAGGAGGCCAACAGCCCCGAGGGCCAGGCCAAGATGCAGCGCGGGCCGATCGCCTACATCACGGTCGCGCCCAACGGCGCTCCGCAGATGGGCGGGATGATGGCGAAGAGCCTCGTCTTCAACCTCATCGTGTCGGTGTTCGTGGCCTACGTGGCCGTACACGCCCTCGCGGCCGACGCGCCCTATCTCGCCGTCTTCCAGATTACCGGCGCCGTGAGCTTCCTGGCGTATGCCGCGGCCACGGTGCCGGAGTCAATCTGGTTTGCCCGCCCGTGGAAGGGCTGGCTGGTGTCTGCCGCCGATGCGCTCGTCACTGCGCTCGTCACCGGCGGCATTTTCGGCTGGCTCTGGAGCTAGGAACCTCCGCTACATCGCGACGCGTGCGCTCGACACCTCGGCCCGTCCAATGAACCCCTGATCCGTGCCGTACCACAGCTGGCCGGTGCGCGGATCGAAGTACATATGGCGGATCGTGTTGTTGTCCTCGCGGCCGATGAGCGTGCGACCAAAGAACTGCCGCGTGCGCGGGTCGTAGCCGTAGAGCACGGCCCCGCGCGCGCCAGACTCCGTGATCCAGAGGCGGCCCTTGTCGTCCTTGCCCATTCCGTAGGGCAGGGACGCGGGGCCGCTCGGCATCGGGATCTCCGTGACGGCGCCGGTGGTGGGGTCCACCCGCCCGAGGAATCCACGCACATAGTCCGTGTACCAGACCACGTCGTCGGCCGTGATGGCGATGCGACGGCTCCGCGCGCGCTCGTGCGGCAGCGTGTAGGTCGTCACTTCCATCGTCTGCGGATCCACCTTGGCGATCTTGTTCGTGCCGAACAGGTTCACCCACGGGATGCCACGCGAGTTGAGCTCGATGCCGTACGGCCGCGTGGACTCGCCCGTCTTCACGAGCCGGATCTCGCCGGTGGACGTGTTAAGATGGCCGATCGCGTTGGAGTTCTGCGCCGTGAACCAGATGTTTCCGTGTGCGTCGAACGTCAGCGTATGCGGGTCCCGCACGGACGGGTCCGGCATCGGGTAGCGCGTGATGGCGCCGGTGGCCGGATCGAGCCGCCCGATCATTCCGTTGCGGTTGCCCGCGTACCACACCTGCCCGTTGCGGTCCACGATCAGGTTGTGCGGGTTCGTGCCCGGGTCAATCTCATACTTCTTGAACGTGCCGGTGCGCGGGTCCAGCGAGGCGATGTAGTTGCCCGCCTGTCCGACAAAGAACACCGTGCCGCTGGGCGCAACGTAGGGATCGCGCGGGCGGCCACCGTACGGAACTTCCCAATCGGCGCTGCGCACGCTCTGCGCGGACACGGACGCGAGCGGAAGCAGCGCTAGGGCGAGCACACGAGTGAGACGCATAGCTGGGACCTCGGCCTGGGTGGATGCTCCAAGTATGCAGGAGAAACGCGACAGGGGGCGCGAGCGTTGCCTCGCACCCCCTCCCCGTGGCACCGACGGTGGACTCAGTCGGCTGTCGCGTCCTGGCTCAGTTTCGGATGCGCGTGTCCCGCCCGTAGTTCACGAGCGGCATCACCTTGAACGTCTCCGCGGCGCGATTGATGTTGACCACGCCGACCTGGACGCCATTCAGTCGCTCGGCGTAGTTCACGATGCCAATCGTGAGGCCGTTCTGCATTCCGCGCACGGCGTTCACACCCGAGATGGACACCCCGCTGATCTGACCGCCGCGCTCGGTGCGGAACAGTGCCGGCGCAATCACGACCCCACGCACGCGCTCGGCGCCGACAATCAGCGCGCCCGCGGCACCGACGATGCGCGGTGCGCCCACGCCAAGACCGGCCACCGACACACCGTGCAGCGTGCCGCCGGCGCCGATGCCAAGGCCCGCCACCGTGATGCCGGTGATGCCGCTGCCCGCACCCACGCCGAGTCCGCCCACCGCGATGCCGTGCATCCGGCCGCCAACGCCCACGCCCAGGCCGGCCGCCGCAATCCCGGTCATACTGCCGCCGGCACCCACGCCGAGCCCACCCACCATCGCACCACGCGCCCGCCCACCGGCGCCGACGCCCAGACCGCCAACCGCGATGCCGCGCAGGTTGCCACCCACGCCTGCGCCGACGCCGCCCACGGCAAGGCCACGCAGGTCGCCGCCGATGCCGGCGCCCACACCGCCGCCGGCGAAGCCGCGCACGCTCCCGCCCACGCCCACGCCGATGCCGCCGGCCGCGATGCCACGCAGGTCACCACCAATGCCCGCGCCCACGCCACCGCCGAGCAGTCCGCGCGCGTCACCACCGGTGCCGGCGCCGATGCCACCCACGGCCAGGCCGCGAATCTGGCCGCCCGCACCCACGCCAATGCCGCCCACGGCGATACCACGCACTTCGCCGCCCGCTCCGACGCCGATTCCGCCGAGCGTGATACCGCGCAGGTCGCCCTCGGCGCCCACGCCGAACACTCCCAGGCCGACACCCCGCAGGTCGCCGACTACCGTCACCGGCGCACCGATTGCCGCGCCGATCACCGTGCCGCCCGACCAGTCGTTGTAGGGGGACCAGATCGTAATGTTGGCGCCGCGCACCAAGTCCACCTCGCGGTCGCGATAGTTGATGCGAATGCCATCGACGCGCGGGTGATGGCCAATCGACAGCACGCGCCGTACGCGCGGGCCGTCGTGGTTGTCTTGCGCAGCGAGGTCGCCGGCGCCGGTCGCGAGAAACGCGATGGCGGGGACCAGCAGTCGAGCGGTGCGGAGCATAGTGCCCTTCGGGGTGATGGGTCACCCCGCCATACGAGACCGGGAATGGCGGGTTTCGGACTCCGGTTGGACAGTCCGGGGGCTGGGAGGGTTTAAGCCCTCAGGCGCCCACCGCCCGGATCGCCCGCCGCAGCACCGCCTCGGCCATCTCCACCTTGTAGCCGTTGTTCTTGAGGGGGCGAGCGTCGTACATCGCGCGCTCGGCCAGGGCCGTGATGGAATCGTCGTCGAGCCCGCCCGCCGCCACGTCTTCCTCGACGCGCTCGGAGATGCGCCAGGGACCCAGCGCAACGCCGCCCAGGGCCAGACGCACGCCTCCGTCGCGCCGCCGATGCGCGGCGACCGAGACCAGCGCGAAATCCCAGGCCCCGCGCTGCATCACCTTCTCCCAGTACTGCGCGCCGCCCTGGGCGGCCGCCGGGAGGTGCACGGCGACAATCAATTCGTCGGCGCCAATCTGCGCCTCGCGGTTCGCGTCGTTCGCGGCGCCTGAGTACAGCGCGGCCACACCAACGCGGCGCGTCGTGCCGCCCGCTCGTGCGATCTCGACCTCGGCGCCGAGCACTTCCAGCGCCACCGCGGGGTCGCTGGGATGCGCCGCGCGACAGGTGCCGTCGGCGACGATGCCGTGATACTCGTGCTCGCCGTCCACGGCAGCGCACTGAGTGCCGCCGCGCTTGAAGCAGTGCACGCCACGCCGGAAGTACCAGCAGTGATGGCGCTGCACGAGGTTACCGCCGAGCGTGCCCTGATTGCGTAGCGCCGGCGTGCCCACGCTCAGGGCCGCGTCTGCCAAGACCGGATAGCGCTCACGGAGCCCCGCGTGCTCGCCAAGCTCGGCGATGGTGACGGCGTGGCCCAGCGTCGCGCTTCCGTCGGCGTGCAGCGTGACGGAGCGAGCGCCCAGCAGGGCGCGCACATCCACCACGCGCGTGGGCGTAAGAATGCCCTCGTCCACGCAGGGCACGAGATCCGTGCCGCCGGCCACAGGCACCGTGCCGGCGGTCTGCAGGAGACGGAGCGTCTCGTCGAGGGACGTCGCGTGCGTGTAGTCGAAGCTCACGGCTGCAGCGTGAAGACGATGAAGTCGCCCTGCTTGCGTCGCGCGCGTCCGTTCACGGCGTCGAGGTCGGCGGCGGGCACGAAGCTCACCACCACAGTGCGTGCCCGCGGCGCGCGCCGACGCAGCCGCGTGACGGTGCCGAGATGGTAGTCGGAGTGAAACGCGCCGTTGGCGTGGATGACCAAGGTGTTTGGCGTGGTGAGCGCATTGGCGATCGCCTCGCCCATCGCCTCGTCCTTCACGCACTGGGCTTCGTACGTGCGCCAAACCATTGCCTGCAGCTGCTCAGGCGTGAGCTGCATTCCGTGGCCGGACATATCACCCATCGTTTCACGGAAGCGCTCCCAGTAGGCATCGCGCGGGCAAAGGTTCTCCTGCGCGGCGAACGCGCGCTCCGTTGCCGGCAACGAGTCGAGCGCGGCGAGTCCGCGCCGTGCCACGACCTGCGCAAGACGGCGCGGCACGTTGCCCGCGACGACTGGCCACTGATTGGCGCGCGCGAGCTCGACAAGGGGGCGGTAGTCGGTCGAGTAGTTGCCCCAGGGGCGCGAGGTGGAAGTGAAGTCAGCCTCGCCGATCTCGCCGCGGAGGTACGCGTCGAGCTGCGGCTGCACATCACGCTCGAACATCTCGAGCGCGAGGACCGCGGTCCGCCGCCGCCGCGCTACGCCTTCGAGAATCGCCAACTGAAGGCGATGCGTGCCGGGATCGTTGTGGAACTCGCCGAGGAAGACGACGTCGGCGTCGTTCGCGATGCGGTGAATGAGCGCCTCGAGGTCCGTGAAGCGCTTGCTCTTTGAGCTGAAGACGCGGTGTGGGACGTAGCTGGCGGGCGCGGCTGCCGGCGCCGCGGGCGGGGGCGAGTCTCGGCGGATGGCACCGTTGTCTGTGCCCGGCTCGCGGACGGGGGCCTGAGCGGATGCCGCGCCGGAGGCAAGGCACGCCGCCGTTACGGCCAGTAGCAAGATTTGTCTAATCATTGTTACTTAATGAGGTTTACAGCCGTCTCACAAGCGACAGAAAGAGACGCCAGGGAACGAACGAGCAAATCAGAAGGATCGAGCAATGACAGCGATAATAAGACTTAAGTAGCTAAATATTACTAAAGGTTCACTGTATCCAACCGGCATCGCTCAGAACTGCTCGGCTCATCGAAGCCGCTGCCGACGAGATGGCCCGACTCGACGCCCTCTGCGACGTCGCGCCGGCCTCCGTCGGTGACGCCCTCGCACTACACGCCGCCGTCCTCGCACGCACCGAGCAAGCTACGGCAACGGCGATCGTTTCGCTCCTCGCTGCGCGCGTGGGGGCAGCCGCGGTCGCGGAACCGGTGCCGTCCCTGGCGGCGTGGATGCAGTTCGTGAGCGCTGAAGAGCGGCGCGCGCGCACAGGCGCTCCGTTGACCGTCGAACGGCTCGTGGCCGAGGATCTTCTCGGTG
>CAYPYY010000020.1:19668-26174 GCA_964414995.1 uncultured Gemmatimonas sp. | reverse complement strand
GAAGCCGCGCTGTCCGAGGCCGCCGCCGCGGCGCGCGCCACGCGGCTCGCCGTGCGCGCGGCCATCGCGGCGACGGCGCGGGATCAGGACGCGCTCGCACCACTGGGCCGCGCCGGTATCGGCGCGCGGGCTGCACTCAGTCAACTGCGCACCGGCCTCGCCACGACGGCACCAGCACTCAGCGCGGCCCTCGACTGCTCGCGCCCCGCTGCCGGCGACGCCCTCGAGCGACTCGTCGAAGTCGGGCTCGCGCGCGAGGTCACCGGACGTCAGCGCGATCGCGTGTTCGTCGATGCGCTCGCGTGGGAGGTGACGGCCGCGTGATGCCGCTCGTGTACAGGGCGATGCGTCATCTGCTCCGTCGCGCGTGTGTCGCGCTGGCACCGCTCACGCTCGGCGCCTGCTTCACCGCGCCGTCGCCGGTGGACAACCCGCGCCCCGTCACGGAAGAGGGCTACCTCCGCTCGCGCGAGATGATGGTGCCGGTACACGGCGTGCGTCCGAACCAGCTGACCGACACTTACACGGCGCGTCGCAGCGGAGGCCGCACGCACAACGCGCTCGACATTCTCGTGCGTCGCGGCACGCCGGTGATCGCGGCCGATGCGGGCACCGTGCGGCGCATCTCCACGAACCCGCTAGGCGGCAAGACTGTCTATGTCGTGGACAATGCGCAGCGCTTCGTGCACTACTACGCGCACCTCGACAACTACGCGCGCGGCCTCCGCGAGGGACAGCAGGTGCGCCGCGGCGACCTGCTGGGTTACGTTGGCACCACGGGCAACGCCCCCGCCAACGCGCCGCACCTGCACTATCAACTGCTCCGCTACCGAGCAACGCGACTGTGGTGGACCGGCGATCCCGTGAATCCCCTGCCGTACCTCACGCTGCGCGGAGACCAACGATGACGATGACAGGCAAGGAACGCGCCGCGCTGCGCTCAGAATGCAATCAGCTGCGTCCCACGGTGCACATCGGGCTCGAGGGCTTGAGCAAGGCGCTAGTGGACGCGCTCGATGATGCGCTGCGCACTCGCGAACTCGTAAAGGTGCAGCTCAACAAGACCGCCGATGTCTCCGCCAAAGAAGCCGCCAACGATCTGGCGCGTCGCGTGAAGGCCGAGGTGATTCAGGTCATCGGGCGCACGACGACGCTGTATCGCCACAACCCCAAGCTCAAGCGGAAGGCGGGCGACCTACCGCCGTGGCGTGCGTAGCGCCGCGAGCACCCGCCACGGCGTCAGCGGCAGCTCCAACACCTCGACACCCAAGGCGTCGGCCACGGCTCCCGCGATAGCCGGCGCCGTCGGCACGATCGCCGGCTCCGCGATGCCACGCGCCCCGACGTGATTGGCGCGCACGTCGGCGCCAGGCAAGAAGTGGCCGTCTATCTCCGGAATGTCGGCGAGGGTCGGGATCTTGTAGTCGTGCAGGCCGACGTTCAGCGGCAGGCCCATTCGTTCGTCGAGCCGACGCTCCTCGAACAGCGCGAATCCCAGGCCCTGGATGATGCCGCCCTCAAGTTGCGACTCCGCCAACGTCGGGTTGACGATGCGCCCGGCGTCGTGCACGGCCGTGAGCCGCACGACACGCACCACGCCCGTCTCCGTATCCACCTCAACCTCGGCGAACTGCGCGCCGGTGGTCACGATGCCCGCGTCCTGCGGGTTGGGTCCGCGCGAGCCGTGTCCTTGGATCATCACGTTGCCGAGCTTGGTCGTGATCTCCCCGAAGGCGAGCGAGCGGTCGGTGTCGCGCACGAGGACGCGACCGTCGCGTGTCTCGAGCGCGTCTTTGGGCGCATTCAAGAGTCCCGCGGCGGCATCGAGCAGCGCGTTGCGCGCATCAATCGCGGCCATCCGCACCGCCGGCGTGAGCGACGCGACCGTCATCGAGCCCCAGGAGTTGCCCGCATACGGCGTGGCGGCCGTGTCGCCGATGATCGCACGCACCTGGTCGAGGCGATGCCCAAGCGCTTCGGCCGCGACCTGCGCGAGAATCGTGCGCGTGCCTGTCCCCAAGTCCTGTGAGCCCGCGAGCACCGATGCGCTACCGTCGGTGTTGAGGCGCACCGTCGCGTAGCTCGGTGGACCGCCGCCGGTGGACCAGATCTGTGCCGCGACCGCCGCGCCGCGACGCAGCTGCGGCTTGCCGGGCACGCGCCTCGGGTCTGCTGCGGTGTTCGGGGTTGTCGCGCTCGCAGCCGGGCTTGGTGCCGCGCTGGCCGCCGCCGAACGCGGCGCGCCGTGGAACCGCGCCCAGCCGAATCGCGCCGCGCCGACCTCGTAGCACTCGGCCAGCCGATTCCCCGTGTACGGTCGGTTCTTCTTCTGGTCGTGCGTGGCGAGGTTGCGGCGCCGCAGTTCGAGCGGGTCCATCGCCAACGCGGCGGCCAGCGCGTTCATCGCGAGCTCGAGACCAACGGCGCCTTCGGCGTGGCCCGGCGCGCGAAACGCCGCCATCGCCGCGGTGTTCACGAACGCAAACGTCTCGTGCGTGCGCACGTTGGGGCAGGCGTAGAGTTCGTGATAGATCTCGCCCGGCCCGCCCTCCCAGCCGCCGATGCCGAGCGGGACCTCGGCCACCAGATCAATGGCCGTGAGCTGGCCGTCGCGCGTGGCGCCGAGCGTGATGCGCTGCACCGATGCCGGTCGGTTGCCGGTGTCCACCTGCTCGCCCGCGCGGTCCACGAAGCAGGCAACTGGCCGACCGAGTCGGTTGGCAAAGATCGCGGCAATGTAGGTGTGCGGGCCGGCGTAGTTCTTGGCACCAAAGCCGCCGCCCATCGCCTCGCAGATCACGCGTACGTTGCTGACGGGAATGCCGAGGTTCTTGGCGAGGTTGTCGCGCACGCGGAAGATGCCCTGCGTGCTCTCCCACACGGTGAGCTGGTCGCCACTCCACGCCGCGACGGCCGCGTGTGGCTCGAGCGCGCTGTGCAGGACGCAGGGCGTGCGCACCTCGCGCGTGATGGTCACGTCGGCGGCAGCGAGCGCGGTGGCAACATCGCCGCGCGAATGTGTGCGCGGCTCCTTGAACAACAGGTTGTTCGGAAGCCCCGGACGCACCGGTTGCGCATCGGCGGCTGTGGCCTGCGCGACCGTGACGCTGTGGCGCGACTTCTCGACCTCGACGGTGACGAGCGCGGCGGCGCGCGCCGCAATCTCCGGCGTGATGGCGCAGACGGCCGCGAGCGGTTGGCCGACGTACGTGATCTCATTGCCGAAGAGTTTGGTGCGTGCGGGCACGTCGCCTTCGACGAGCACGTCGAGGACACCGGGTAGCGCACGGGCTGCCGTGGTGTCCACGGCAATCACGCGACCGCGCGCGATGCGCGAGCGGACGATGGCCGCGAACGCCTGGTGTCGCAGTCGCAGGTCCGTGGTGTAGCCGGGATTGCCGCTGGCCTTGGCGAGCGCATCCACGCGGCGTGCCCGCGCCCCGACGTGCGTGAGGGTCGCGTCCGGGCCCCAGGGCTCGACGTCGAACGCGGGCACCTCGACCACGCGTTGCTCGACGCGGCCTTCGACCTCGACGGTGGTCGTGATGAAGCGCTTGGAGTCAGCCATTGGGCTGTCCGCGGAGGGTCGCGGCCGCACGACGCACGGCACGCACGATCTTGGGATACGTGCCGCAGCGACAGAGATTGCCGCTCATTGCCGCGATGATTTCGTCATCCGAGGGATCGGGGTTGTTCGCGAGCAGTGCCGCGGCGGCCATCAGTTGGCCGGGCGTGCAGTAGCCGCACTGCGCGGCATCCTCGGCGGCAAAGGCCTCGACCAGCGGTTCGGCCGCGAACGAGCTGGCGAGTCCCTCGATCGTGCGCACCTCCGACCCGGCGCAGCCGTGCGCGAGCGCCAGGCAGCTGTAGACGGGGCGGCCGTCCACGTGGACGGTGCAGGCGCCGCAGGCCCCGCCGTCGCAGACGCGCTTGGTGCCGGTGAGCGCGAGCGTGTCGCGCAACAGGTCGAGCAGGGTGGCGTCGCCGGCGGGATCCACGGACAACGCTTGGCCGTTCAGTGTAAGGCGCACGAGAGGGATTTAGGGGGCGATGTGGAGCGTGTCCAGCTTCTCGTTTCTCGGTGACATCCCTGCCTGTCGCCTCGTCGAGGAATCGTTATCTTCCGCGAGTCAAAACGCCCGCACCCCCTCTGAGGACCCCTATGCCGTACGTGATCACGGAAGCCTGCATCAACACGAAGGACAAGTCCTGCGTGGACGTGTGCCCCGTGGACTGCATCTACGAGGGGCCGGATATGCTCTATATCCATCCCGACGAGTGCATCGATTGCGGCGCCTGTGAGCCCGAGTGTCCGGTGACGGCGATCTTCCCGGAGGAGGATGTGCCGGCGAACCTGAAGCAGTACGTGCAGATCAATCGGGATGTGTTCAATAAGGAGCCGAAGCCGGGGCGGCCGACGCGGTAGTCGGGACGGCTGGGGGTACGGACAACTGCAGTCGTGAGTACTGAGTTGTGAGTACTGAGGTGACAACAACGCGCGGGAGACGGCCAAGGGCTGTCTCCCGCGTTGCTGTTCACTCACTACTCACTACTCACGACTCACAACCGCAGTCAGAAGTACCGCTCCTTCACCACAAACAACGCCACGATCGCCGCGTACTGCATAAACGTCGAGACCTCAGACCGCCACGCCTCGGCCCAGAAGAACTCGCCTTCGGAGGCGCCGGGGGCCGGCGGGCGGGGCAGCCACCGCGGCGTCACGAGCTTGTAGTCGAGGTAGGTCTTGCCGAAGATGCTCTCGAGCACGCCTTCCTCGTAGCGCACGATGAAGTAGTACTCGACGGCGAAGATCACCGCGGCGATCGGCACGAACCAGAGCACGCCGCTGAGCACGATCATTCCCATCCAGACGAGGAAGTTGCCGTTGTAGAGCGGATTGCGGCTCCAGGCAAACGGGCCGTGCGAGACGAGCTTCTGCACGTTGCGTGACCGGCGGCGGGTGACGGTGCCGGCCGTGGCCACGCCCCAGAGTCGCCAGGCTTCACCGAGGACGATCAGCACGGCGGCGATGACGGTCGTGCGCGTGCTGAAGCCGCCGTCCGCGAGCAACGGTACGATGAGAAAGGGGACGGGCAGCCAGCCCCGGTTGCGAAAGACGACGGCGCCGATGCGCGCGGCCGTGGATTGTTCGGCGGCGCTGACGGCGCTCGCGGAATCGTTGGGTGCGGTCAGTGGGACGTTCCTGGTGGGGAGGACCTAGGGAAATCTGGCCTGCAAAAAGCCCGAGAGAAGTGCCGTGAACGCCGCCGGGTGTTCCAGGCAGCTCGCGTGCCCCGCCGTGGGGATGATGGCCAGTTGACTGCCGGCGATCGCCGCGTGCATCGCTTCCGACTCTTTCACCGGCGTAAGGCTGTCCTCCTCGCCACAGATGATCAGCGTCGGCACGCTAATCGTCGCGAGCGTCGGCCCGGAGTCTGGCCGCGTGCGCATCGCGTCGAGGGCGTCGTGGATGGCGCCCACGCGCGCGCGGCGCATCATCCCGTCGAGGAACGCCACGACCTGCGGTCGCGTCTCGCGGGTGGTCTTCCCGACCATTCCCGGCAGCATCGCCTCGCTGATCGCGCCGGCCCCGCTGGTCACCACGGTGGCCTGCATCGAGACACGCTTCATTCGCGTTTCGTCGGAGTCCGCGCCGGCGCGGGTGTCGGCGAGCACCAGGCCCTGCACGCGCGAGGGGTGCCGACGCCAGAGCGCGAACGCGAGGTATCCGCCCATCGAGAGACCGCCAATCACGGCGCGCTCGAGCGCGAGCGCGTCGAGCACGGCCACCACCCAGTCGGCCCAGGCGTCGAGTGAGGGCACCGCGGCGCTCGCGCTTTCGCCGAAACCGGGGAGGTCCACGGCAATCACCCGCGCCCCGGCCGGCGGCGCCGCGAGCTGCGCCGCCCACAGCGTGCGGTCGTGCGGGAAGCCGTGAAGCAACAGGAGCGGAGTCCCGCTCCCGGCTTCGTCCAGCCCCACCGCGCCGACGCGGGTGGTCAGGATCACGCGTCGAACTCCGGCAACCCCGACTGCCCGCTGGGCGTCGCGCGCGCGGCCGGCGTCGGGAGCTCCGAGGTAATCAGCGGAGGCAACTCCTCATCCACCCACAGCGTGCGTACCGTCACCACGATGACTGCCAGCAGCGGAATGGCGACGAAGAGTCCGAGGAATCCGAACACGAACGCCATCACCACCTGCGTGATCAGCGTCAGCGCGGGTGGCAGGTCGAGCTGCTCCTTCATCAGGTACGGGATGAGGAGGTTGTTTTCGAGGAACTGGATGCCCCAGTACACGCCCACCACGATCAGGGCCTGTTGCGGCGATTCCGCAAAACCCATCAGGATCGCCGGGATGGCGCTGAGCATCGGCCCGATGTTCGGAATGAACTCAAACAGTCCGGCGATGACGCCGAGCGGGAGCGCGGCGCGCACGCCGAGCACGGCGAGCGTGATCGTCGTGATGACCCCGATCACGACCATCGCGATGAGTTGCGTCTGGAACCA
>CAYPYY010000020.1:13641-19568 GCA_964414995.1 uncultured Gemmatimonas sp. | reverse complement strand
CTCCAGGCGAACACCAGCAGAATCAACGCGCCCGTTCCGAAGACAACGAGCGGCGCCGCGACGTTGCGCTTGATCTTGAGGCGTGCCACGAGCCAGTCGGTGGCGCTGGCCGCCGAGAGGCCGAACAGCACGCCGAGGAAAGCCGTGAGTACCAGCAACCGGGCCGACCACAGGAGCTCGGCCACGACCACGACGGCCAGCACGATGAGTGCGCCGCGGACGAGGTCGCCGGTGCGGAGGGGTCGCTCGGGGCGGGGGGCGTGCACGATGGTCGTCTGTCGCATCTGGATGGGGTGCGGTCTCCGTAATCAGCGGCTCCGCGCGCACGCGCACAAGGCGAGCGCGCCCGGCGCGGGTCCCCGTACCCAGCGATAGATTCCGCGCAGTGATTTCGGCCCCAACTCCCGCCTCGTGACGCGCACCGCCGCCAAGCCTGCCGCCCTGTACCTCGACACCGATGCCGCCGCGCACGAGTGGCTCGCCGGCGTCCGGAAGAGCAAGCGGCTCGCCTTGGATACCGAGGGCGCGAGCTTCCATCGCTTCGTCGACCGTATCTATCTGTTGCAGCTGAGTACCGACGATCGGCACGCCATCATCGATCCGCTCCCCGTCGGCAAGCTCGCGCCGCTGGGCGAGATCATCGAGGATCCGCAGGTCGAGATCGTCTTTCACGACGCCGACTACGACCTGCGGCTGCTGCACCAGGACTACGGGTGGAACGTCCGCAGCATCTTCGACACGCGCGTGGCGGCGCAGTTGATCGGGCTCAAGGCCTTCGGACTCGCCGCCCTGCTCGAGGCGTACTTCGGCATCCGGCTCGACAAGAAGCACCAGCGCGCCGATTGGTCAATGCGTCCCCTCACCGCGGATATGCTCGAATACGCGGCGCAGGACACGATGCATCTCCTCGGGCTGCGCGACCGTCTGCACGACGAACTCACCAAGCTCGACCGACTCGAGTGGGCGCGGGAAGAGTTCGAGCGGCTCGAGAAGGTGCGGTGGCCGGCGGACGACACGGCAAACGCCTTCCTCAAGGTGAAGGGCGCGCGCGACCTCACGCGGCGTGAACTCGCGGTCTTCCGTGAGCTCGTGCAGTGGCGCGACGCCACCGCGCTGCGGCTCGACCGCGCCACGTTTCGTGTCGTCAGCAACGAAGTCCTGATCGAAGCGGCCAAGGCGCATCCGGCGAGCAAGGAGTCGCTCGGGCAGATCAAGGGAATGCCGCGCGGCATCCTCGAACGCAACGCGGCAGAGATGCTCGCGGCGATCGATCGCGGGCTGGCCGTGCCCGAGGCACAGCTCCCCAAGTTCCCCAAGGCCGCCCGTTGGGACCGCGATCCGGAGTTCGATCACAAAGTCGGCGCACTCAAGTCCGTGCGCGACGCCGCGGCCGCGCGGCTCAACCTCGATCCGGGTGTGCTCTGTTCGCGCGAGCGAATGGAAGCGGTGGCGCGGCTGCTCCCTGGGGAGCCTGCGGAGTTGGCGCAGATCCCGGAGTTCCGCCGTTGGCAGATCGCCGAGCTCGGGGCAGGATTCGTGCAGGCGCTCGCGCCGTGGCGCAAGAAGGACTCGCCCTACCGCGACGCCTAGAAGCCCAGGTAGGCCCGCACGCGCGGTTCGATCCGCTCCGGCGTCCACGGCGGCGACCACACGAGATTCATCGCCACCGCGCCTACGCCGGGAATCGCCTTCAGCTGCTGCTCGGCCTCACTCATTATCTCCGGGCCCGACGGACAGCCGGGCGACGTCAGCGACATATCCACCGCGACGTTGTTCTCCTCGACCTTGATGCCGTAGATCAAGCCGAGGTCGAGGATGTTGAGGTTGAGCTCGGGGTCCTTCACGCGCCGTAGCGCGAGCTTCACCTGATCTTCGGTGAGACCCGGTGGTGCAGTCGGCGTGAGGTCGGGCTGTTCGCTGTCGGTCACTGCAGGCGGTTGTCGCTCGAGGCGTTCGGGCTCGACGCGGCACCCTGCCGCGGAAGCGTCGTCGGCCTACGAACCGCCACCCGCGTCGGCGGGTTCCAGTCCACGGCCATATCCACACGGAATTCGCGGGGCCACGCAATGGCTCGCGCCGCAACATCGTCAGTGATGGCGAGCACCGCGGCGTCGGCGATGTCGTGCCGCACGTCCGCGACGATCACGCCGGGACGGCGCGCCCGTGCCTCGTGCACGCGATTCGTCAGCAGGATCACGAAGAGCTCCCGCTCGGGGTCGATCCAGATGCTGGTGCCCGTGTAACCCACGTGTCCGTAGCTTGCCGCGCTCAGGAACTCGCCGGAGCCGTGCTCGAAGTTCGGCGTTTCCCAGCCGTACGTCCTGTTGCCCTTCACGATCCGCGTGAACTTGCGCACGGTCGAGTCCTGCACGATCCGCACGCCCGCGTAGGTGCCGCGGTTGAGCATCATCTGCGCGAAGATCGAGAGATCGTGCGCGGTGCTGAACAATCCGGCGTTGCCACTCACACCGCCGAGCGTGTACGCGAACTCGTCGTGCACCACGCCGTGCGCGGGCGTGCCGCGCGGCGGGTGCATCTCCGTTGGCGCGATGCGCGGCCGGAGCGACGCGCTCGGGCGATACCGCGTGTCCGTCATCCCCAGCGGCTCGAAGATGCGCGTCTGGCAGAAGCGATCCAGCGGCATCCCCGAGCGCTGCTCAATCATCCAGCCGAGCACCGCCGCGCCGAGGTCGGAGTAGTCCACCAGGCCGCCGGGCATCGCATTCAACCGCGTCGAGAGCACCTGCTGCCGACCCTCGGCCGGCGTGCGCGCGGTGCGCCAGATGCGCCGGCCTGGCGCCAGGCCACCCGTGTGGCTCAGCAGGTGCGCCACGGTCACGCGGTCCTTCCACTGGCCCGTGAACTCCGGAATCACGGACTGCACCCGCAGGTCGAGTGGCAGCTTGCCCTCGTCGTGCAGGATCATCGCGGCCGTCGTAAGGCAGACGACCTTGGTCATCGAGGCGATGTCATAGATGCTGCGCGCCGGATCGACAGCGGCGGAGTTGGCCCGCCACGACAGGCGTCCGTAGCCACGCTGCAGCACCAGCGTGCCGCGCCGGCCCACGGAGACCGCGGCTCCCGGATACGCCCCGACCTCGATGCCGCGCCGAACCACCCGCTCGATCTCGCCGAGCCGCTCAGCCGACACCGCGACCGCCCGAGGCGGCCGACGGTCTAGGGAATCCGGCAGCACATACGCCCCAGCCGCGACCGTCCTCCAAAGGGGACGCTCGGGCATCGGCGCGCCGAGGAGCAGCGGGGCCGCTAGGGAAACGAGAGGAAGTAGCATCGCCAAGAGGATGACCCGTGGGGCAGGCCCACCGTCACCTGTCGGACTATACCCACGTAGGAAATGGAGGCAACCCTTGAGGGCCTTCCCCGTGACACATTCCACGTAGACCCCCGCCAATGGCAACCGATCCCCTGACCATTCGACGCGCCATCAACGGCGACGAAGCGGCGCTCCGTGCCCTCTGGGTGGAGCACGCGCCGCGCATTGACGCGGTGGTCCGCCGACTCGTCGGGGACCCGGACCAGGCGGCCGACATCGCGCAGGAAGTCTGGATTCAGATCTTCCGCGCGCTGCCGACGTGGCGTGGCGACTCGCAGTTCTCGACCTGGGCACACCGCATCGCGGTGAACCGCACGCTCAATGCGCTGCGTTCGGTGCGCCGGCTCGCCAAGCTCGAGGTCGTAATGGAGGACGACACCGTCACGGTGGACGAGGATCACGATCGTTCGTTCCTCGCGCAGTCCATTGACGAGGCGGTCCAGCAGCTCTCCCCCGGCGCGCGCGCGGTGTTCGTGCTGCACGACGTCGAGGGCTACACGCACGAGGAGATTGCCAAGGAACTCGGCATCACCTCGGGCGGATCGAAGTCACAACTCTTCAAGGCACGTGCGAAGCTTCGCCGGCTGCTCGCACATCTCGTGGACGTTCACTCGCCGGCGCAGGACCAAGGCTATGTCACACCTCTCGACTGACCGTCTCGCGGCGATTGCCGACGAGACCCCGACCCCCGAGGAGGCTACCCACCTCGCGGGTTGCTGGGACTGCCGCGCGGAGGTCGCCGCGTACCGGCGGCTCGCGCGCCTCTCGGCGATGGCTCCCACGCCCAGCGAACCGCTGACGGCGTGGTCACAGCTCGCGCCGCAGTTGCGCGCCGAAGGCATCATCGTGGACGCGGCGCGCACGACCCCGGCACCCGGCGGTGCGACCGTGTCGCCGCTGATGAAGGATCGGAAGCCGCGCCTCCAAGTCTGGACACTGCGAATCGCCGCCGGGCTCGCGCTGATCATCGGCGGCGGCATTATCGGGCGGATGAGCGCGGGAATGCCGTTCCCGACAGGGCCGCAGCCGCTCGCGGTCGCGCCGGCCACGGAGCTACCGGCCTTCGGTTCGCCGGACGAAGCACTGCGCGTGCTCACCTCGGCGCAGCAGCAGTACCAGACGGCGGCCGCCTTCCTCGCCACGCAGGACACGGCTTCCCGATTTGTTGGAATGAACCAAGACCTCTACCGCGCGCGGCTCGCCGCGCTCGACGAGATCGCCGCCACCACACGCGCCGCGCTCTATCGCGCGCCGCAGGATCCGATGCTGAACCAGTACTATCTCACGACCCTCGGGGCGCGCGAAGCCACGCTGCGCGAGCTCGGAGCCTCGATGCCGGACACGCGCCGGTTGGAGCGCTACTGATGCGCCGTACGATGTGGCTCAGTGCGCTGGTGCTCGCGCTGCCGGTGACGGCAGTGCAGGCGATGCCGCAGCAGGCACCGGCCGAGCGGCCGGTGGAGCTGCGGCGACCCTACACGCGCGACACGGTGCGGATGCGGGCATTGGACCAGGCCAACGCCGCCGAGGTGATGCGGGTGGTGAACGAGCTGCGTGCCCGCGAGGAGGCCATCGTGCGCCAGCTGGAGGCGCTGCCGCCGACGCGTATCGCGGAACGGCGTGACCTCGAGGAGCAGTTGGCGCGCATCTCGCGCGAGGCCTTCACGATGATGAGCGTGATTGAGTCGCGCTGCATCGGAGAGCGCACGCTGCCGGCCGGCTATATGGGCCTGAACCTGTCCACCGCAGTGTCCGTGCGCGACCGCGCGGTTGCAGTGCAGCGCTCGGTGCTGAGTTCTGTGGAGCCTGGCTCGCCGGCAGAGCGGGCCGGACTGGCCGCGGGCGACCTGTTGGTGACCATCGCGGGTCGCGACGCCCGCAATCAGATTCCCGATTTGGATGATGTGCTGGAGCCGGGGCGTCGGCTGTCCGTGGCGGTTGAGCGCGACGGACGCCCGCTGGAGTTCGAAGTCGTGGTCGCTCCGCGTCCGCGGGGCTACGGCACGTCGTGTATGCAGTTTGAACGCGCGATGATGCCGCTGCGGCTGGGTGGCGTGGCGCGCGCGTGGGTGCAGGATTCGACGGACGAGCGCGGCAATCGCGTGGTGTATGTCGTCTCGCCGGCAACGCCGCCCGCGCCGCCGACGCCCACCACGCCGCCGGCGCGCCCCTCACGTCCGGTGACGGCTACCGCTCCGACACCGCCCACGCCCGGCGTGCCCCCGGCGGCCGCGGCGCCGAGCGCCTTCACGTTTGGATCCACGACATCGGGTGCGAGCTTCGGCTATTACGGCGGCGCGCAGTTCCGGCAGCTCGACGAAGACTGGCGCAACGTGCTCGGCGTCAAGGCGGGCACCGTCGGGGTGCTCGTGAACGAAGTCGCGTCGGGCTCCGAGGCCGCGCGCGCCGGTCTGCGCGTTGGCGACGTCATCACGGAACTGAATGGCGTTGCCGCGTCGTCACCGCTGGTGGTCGTGCGGCTCATCGGTCTCGCCGAAGGCCCGGTGACGCTCCGCGTGCTCCGGGCGCGCGAGATGCGCACCGTCACGCTGCGCAGCAACGTGCGCCGCGCGCCCTAGCGCAGCTTGCCCGG
>CAYPYY010000020.1:0-13541 GCA_964414995.1 uncultured Gemmatimonas sp. | reverse complement strand
GCGGCCAAGGTGTCGATCGCGTCGGCCGAGTCGGTCGGTGACGATACCAGCAACTGCAGCGGGAGGTCGCGACCCGAGTACGAGAGGTAGCGCGTCCACGCCCACGCGACGAAGGCAGCCGTAGCGACGACCAAGAGGAGCAGGCGCAGCATCTACGCGTCGAGAAAGCGGAGCGCGGCCTCGAACACCAGCGCGGGCCACTCGAAGAACGGCATATGCCCGGAGTCTTCCACGCGGAGCACGTGCGCCCGCGGCAGGACGCGCGCGTTGGCGTCGGCCTCCTGCACCGGGATGCAGTCCTGGTCGCCGTGGATGAGCAAGACGGGCGCTTTCACGCGCGCGTGCGACGCCCGCCAGTCGTATCCCTCGCGGCGGAGGCGCGCCACGACGGCGGCGCCCGTGGGGCTGAGCGAGAGTGGCGGCGGCGCGAGCATCGCCGTCACGTCGTGGAACCACGCAGGATAGAACAGCCGCGAGTAGCGCGCGTGCAGCTCGGGATCGTCGGCGAACAGGTCTCGCGGGTCCATCGCCGCGAGTGCGGCCCGCTCGTCGTCGAGTCCGCGCGCGGCGAGATGCGCAACCCCGCGCCCGTGCAGCGTGTCGAGCCAGCCGCTGGTCGGTCCCACGGCGTCGAAGGTCACGATGCGCCGCACACCCTCGGGATCCTCCGCGGCGGCCAACAGCGCGATGCCGCCACCCCACGAGTGCGCCGCGATGTCCCACTGGGCAATGCCAAGCGCCTCGCGCAGGGCGCCGACATCGAGCGCGTCGTGCTCCACGCGCGCGGCGCGCGCCCCGGGCGGCGCCTGCGACTCCCCGCGCCCGCGCTGATCGAACAGGATCACCTGCCGACGCTCGGCGAACGGCGCGAACGTCGGCCACAGCAGGTCGTGCCCGTAGATCATCCCGCCGTTGATGGCGACCAGCGGCACGGCGCCCGGTACCGGCGGCGACATCCGCACGGCGAACTCCAGTCCGCGCGCCGCGATGCGGTGGCGTGTCAGCGGCGGAGTGCGGGGGCGGGTCCGCCGCCAGGCGGCAAGGCGCTCCCGGGCGTTGGGATCGGTCACGGCCAGAAAGGTAAAGCCCGGCCGCTTGACATAGGGGTGGGGGGTATAGTAGCTTCATACCCAGTGAGGGTATCGCATCCACCTGGGGAGGACGTATGAAGCGGCAGACGGTCGAGATCGGCGGAATGACCTGCGGGCACTGCCTGCGCAGTGTGAAGCAGGCGCTCGAGGACATCGACGGCGTGCAGCTCGAGGAAGTGAAGATCGGGCGCGCGACCGTCAGCTTTGACGAGGCCCGTGTTGGCGACGGCCGCATCGCCGAGGCCATTCGCGACGCCGGCTACACGGTGCTCGCCACCCTATAGAAGGGACTGGGTCGTGGCCAACCAACTCGTCGCGCGCATTCCGGTCACCGGGATGACCTGCGCCGCCTGCCAGGCGCGCGTGCAGCGCAGCTTGCAGAAGCAGCCTGGCGTGGCCGACGCGTCGGTGAACCTGATGATGGGTACCGCCACGGTCACCTACGACGCCGATGCGGTGACGCCAGGCGCGTTGGTGGCGGTGATTGAAGGCGCCGGCTACGGCGCCGAGCTGCCGCGCGACGACCGGAGCGCGTTCGAAGAGCAGGAGGCGCGCGACCGCGCCACCGCCGAGGAGTTCGAAACGCTCAAGCGGAAGGCGATCGTCAGCGGAGTGGTCGGGCTCGCGGCGATGGCTGCGATGCCGGTAATGCACGCCGCGATGTGGCTGACGTGGGTGCTGCTCGTGGTGACCGGCGCGATAATGGCCACGGCCGGCCAACATTTCTATGTCCGCGCGTGGAAGGCGTTGCGTCATCGCTCCGCGGATATGAACACGCTCGTGGCGCTGGGTACCGGAGCGGCGTTCCTGTACTCGGTGATTGCCACCGTCGCGCCGGGATTCTTCACCTCGCGCGGCGTGAGCGCCGACGTCTACTACGAGGCGGTCATCCTCATCATCGCGTTCATCCTCACGGGCAACGCGTTCGAGGCGAGGGCCAAGCGCAACACGGCGACGGCGCTGCGCGCGCTGGTGCAGCTCCAGCCCAAGACGGCGCGGGTGCTGCGCAACGGTGAGCCGAAGGATCTCCCCGTCGAGGCCGTGACCGCGGGCGACATCGTCCTCGTGCGGCCGGGCGAGCGCGTGCCGGTGGACGGAACGGTGACCGACGGCGAGAGCGCCGTGGACGAGTCGATGCTGACCGGCGAGTCGCTGCCGGTGGCCAAGCGGGTGGGTGACCGTGTCATTGGCGGCACGATCAACCGCGCCGGCGCGTTCCAACTGCAAGCCACGACGCTCGGCGAGGACTCGATGCTCGCGCAGATCGTGCGGCTGATGCGCGACGCGCAGGGATCGCGCGCGCCCATCCAGGCGCTGGCCGATCGCATCTCGGCTGTCTTCGTGCCGGTCGTCGTGGTCATCGCGTTGCTGACGTTCGCCGCGTGGTCGCTGCTGGCGGGCGAGGGGGCGATGGTGCGCGGCTTCGCTGCTGCCGTGACGGTGCTGATCATCGCCTGTCCCTGCGCGATGGGTCTCGCCGTGCCGACGGCGGTGATGGTTGCCACGGGCAAGGGTGCCGAGCTCGGCGTGCTGATCAAAGGCGGCGAGGCCCTGCAGCGCGCGGGTGATATCTCGACCATCGTGCTCGACAAGACTGGCACGGTCACCGAGGGGCGCCCGACCGTCACGGACATCGTCGTGCAGCCCGGAGTGGTGGAGCTCGAACTGCTCGGGCAGGTAGCCGCGCTCGAGGCGAGGTCCGAGCACCCGCTTGCCGAGGCAATCGTGCACGCCGCCAAGGCGCGTGGTGCCGTCCACGCCGCGGTCGAGGGCTTCGAGTCGGTGACGGGCAAGGGCGTGGTCGGCGTCGTGGATGGTGCCGCGTTGGCCGTGGGCAATGCCGCGCTGATGGCGGACTACGCGATCGATGTCGCGCCGCTCGCCGCCGATGCCGCGCGTCTTGGCGATGCCGCGCGCACGCCGATGTTCGTCGCCCGTGACGGCGCGCTCGTCGCGCTGCTCGCGGTCGCAGATCCGATCCGCGAGACGTCGCGTGCGGCGATCCGGGCGATGCACGACGCCGGCCTGACCGTGGTGATGCTCACCGGCGACACAGAGCGCACCGCGGCGGCGATTGCGCGCGAGGCGGGCATCGAGCGCGTGGTCGCCGGTGTGTTGCCCGAGGGCAAGGTTGGCGAGGTGAAGCGACTGCAAGCCGAGGGCCGCGTGGTGGCGATGGTCGGGGACGGCATCAACGACGCGCCCGCACTGGCCCAGGCAGATATCGGAATGGCGATCGGCACTGGTACCGACATCGCGGCCGAGGCGGCCGACGTGGTGCTGATGCGCGGCGACCTGCGCGCGGCCGTGCACGCCGTGGCACTGTCGCGCCGCACGATGGCGACAATGCGGCAGAACCTGTTCTGGGCCTTCATCTACAACGTGATCGGCATCCCGGTGGCGGCGGGAGTACTTTACCCGGCCTTCGGATTGTTGCTCACGCCCGTGCTGGCGAGCGCCGCGATGGCGTTCAGCTCCGTCAGCGTGGTGACCAACTCGCTCCGCCTCCGGCGGGCGCGATTCTCCTAGGAGGTCGGCAGTGGCGACCAGCGTCAAGAAAGGCCTACACGTGCACACGGCCAACTGCTCCTGCGCCGTGCACGAGGACGCGAGCGACCGCAAGGCGGTCGCCGTGGATCCCGGCATCAAGGAGAGCAACCTGAAGCGTCTGCGCCGCGTCGAGGGGCAGGTGCGCGGGCTGCAGAAGATGATCGAGGAGGATCGCTACTGCGCCGATGTCCTGACGCAGATCTCCTCCGTGCAGGAGGCGCTGCGCGCGGTGGGGCGCGAACTGATGCGGAACCACCTCAAGCACTGCGCCTCGCACGCCATCAGGAGCGGTCCCGACGAAGCCGAGGCGATGTACGACGAGCTGGTGGATATGGTCTACAAGAGCAGCAGGTAACCAATGGAACTCGGACTCTACACGTTCGTCGAGCACACGCCGGATCGCTCGGGCGCGATTGTGCCGCGCGAGCAGCGCATCGCCAATCTCCTCGAGGAGGCGCAGTTGGCCGACGACGTCGGCCTCGACTGCTTCGGGGTCGGCGAGCACCATCGCCCCGACTATCTCGCGAGCACGCCGGCGGTGCTGCTCGCCGCCATCGCCGCGCGCACCAAGCGCATCAAGCTCTCGAGCGCCGTGACCGTGCTCAGCTCGGACGACCCGGTGCGCGTCTGGCAGGAGTTCTCGACGCTGGACCTGATCTCGAACGCCCGCGCGGAGATCATCGCCGGCCGCGGGAGCTTCATCGAGTCGTTCCCGTTGTTCGGCTACAACCTCGATGACTACAACGAGCTCTTCGCGGAGAAGCTGGGGCTGCTGCTGGCGTTGCGCGACAACGAGCGCGTGACCTGGCAGGGCCGCTTCCGCGCGCCGCTGCGTGACCAGCCCGTGTATCCCAAGCCCGTGCAGGCGAAGATGCCGATCTGGATCGCCGTGGGCGGCACGCCACAGTCGGTGGTGCGCGCGGCGACGCTCGGGTTGCCGATGGCCCTCGCCATCATTGGCGGTTCGCCGGAGCGGTTCGTGGCGTACACGGACCTGTATCGCGAGGCCTGGGCCAAGGCGGGCCACGACGCGGCCGCGCTGCAACTCAGCATCAACTCACACGGCTTCCTCGCCGACACCACCGCGCAGGCGGCGGAGATCGCGTTCCATCCGTATATGCTGCAGATGGGCAAGATCGGTCGGGAGCGCGGCTGGCCGCCGCCGACGAAGCATCAGTACGACGCCGAGCGGTCGCCGAAGGGTGCCGTGCTCATCGGTGACCCGCAGGCCGTGATTGACAAGATTCTCTGGGAGCACGAACTGTTTGGGATGACCCGCTTCACGCTGCAGATGAGCGTGGGTTCGTTGCCGCATCGCGAGCTGCTGCGCGCCATCGAGCTCTACGGCACGGTCGTCGCGCCCGCGGTACGCAAGGCCGTGGGCAGCGGCAGCCCGGCGGCGCTCGGTGCCTGATCTCTCTTCGTTTGCGGTGTCGGTGGCGCTCATCCTCGGCGGTGCGGGGTGGGCGCAGGCGGTGCAGAACCCGGTGGCGTGGCCGCAGACGCGTGCTGGCTACGTGGATCGCGTCGAGGACATCGCCGGTGCGCGCATCATTCACGGCATCACGCAGGGATCGCTGAACGCGGCGTATGGCTGGCGGCCGTACAGCGCGGTCTGCGTGCGCGAGCGGATCGTGCCCTGTGCGTTCGAGCGCACGTTCACGGGGTTCGACCGCTACGGGATTCGGCGGATCAACTACCCGCTGATTGCGGGCATTATGGTGTCGAGCACGGCGGCGGTGGCGTGGCGCCCGGAGCGCTACGATCCGGTGAAGGCGATGATGTTCGTGGGGACGCGAATGGCGGGCGGCGCGGTGGGCGCGGTGGCCGGCCGCGTGATTCACGACTGGCTCGCCACGCGGCCGGTGAAGGTGGACGAAATGCGGTAGCCGGCGCCGGGAACCATCGGCCGGTGCCCGGTATATGTGTTGTAACACTTAATCTCCAGCGGGGCGTTCAATGGGTGTCACCAGACAGGACATCTTCGGCTCGGGCGACGGCGCACAGCCCGCCGCGGCCGGCACCTACGGCGAGGCCCCCAGCGGGTATCGTCTGCCAGATGGTCTCCGGCTCGGTGAGGTGCGGCTCCACGTCACGAGCCTCGAGCGATCCCTCGCCTTCTACCAGCAGGTGCTCGGCCTCAATGTCCTGCGGCGCGACGACACGTCTGCCGATCTCGGCGCGGTCGGCGAGACGCGCCCCTTGGTCACGCTGCTCGCGGGGGCAGACGCCACGGCGCGTGCGCGACGCCAGCTCGGGCTCTATCACTTTGCGATTCTCGTTCCGGATCGGCCGTCACTGGGGCGTTTCGTTCGCCACCTCGGGGAGAACGGTATCCGCGCCGGTGCCAGCGACCACCTGGTCAGCGAGGCCTTCTACCTGCAGGACCCGGACGATCACGGCATCGAGGTCTACGCCGACCGGCCACGCGACGCGTGGACGCGCGTGAATCGCGAACTGATGATGGCCAGCGATCCCGTGAACCTTCCTGACCTCTTGGCGAGTGCCGGCGAGGCGCGCTGGAGCGGGATGCCCGCGGGCACCGTAATGGGACACCTGCACCTGCACGTCGGCGACCTCGACGGCGCACGCGCGTTCTACTCAGACGGCCTCGGCTTCGATCGAATGGTCTGGCAGTACCCGGGCGCGCTCTTCCTGGCGGCGGGCGGCTACCATCACCACCTCGGCACGAACACCTGGGCCGGTGCGCAGGCACGTCCCGCTGCGCTTTCCGCACCGCGGCTGCTCGAGTGGACGATTGAACTGCCGCTGGCGACGGACATCGTGGCGCTCGCCGCGCAGCTCACGCAGGCGGGCATCGCGTTCGCACGTGACGGCAACGCCCTCGTGACCGCCGATCCCTGGGGCACGCAGCTGCGCATCCGCGCCGCCGCCTAAGTAAGCGCCTCGCCTCGATTCTGAAGCACGAGCGCCGCGTTGCGCTGCAATCCTGCGAGCTTGGCGCGCTTCATCGCCGAATGCCGGAACGCGTTCCGGTACGCGGTCTCATCCATCGCGAGGATCTCGCGGGCGAGCGTCGTCGCGTCCTTGTCCGCGACCGGTGGCGTTGCTGCCAGCGCCGCGTTCCCATCCGGACGCGCGAACTTCACGTTCCACGGGCACACGTCCTGGCAGACGTCGCAGCCGTAGAGGTGGTCGCCGAGACTGGCGTGCAGCGACTCAGGGATGGGTCCGCGGAGTTCAATGGTGAGGTACGAGATGCAGCGTCGCGCATCGAGCACCTGCGGAGCGACGAAGGCCTCGGTGGGGCAGGCGTCGAGGCAGCGCGTGCAGGTGCCGCAGTGCTCGTCGGCGAACGGCGCGTCGGGCTCAAGTGCGCAGTCGAGGAACAGCGCGCCGAGAAAGAAGAACGAACCGAGCGCAGGATGAATCAGCATCGTGTTCTTGCCGAACCATCCGAGGCCGGCGCGGCGGGCGAGGTCGCGCTCGAGAATCGGTCCCGTGTCCACGTACGCGCGGCCGTGCACCTCGCTGCCGCGCTCGTGGCGCACCCACGCGAGGAGTTCGTCGAGGCGATCCCACATCACGCGATGGTAGTCCGCGCCCCGCGCGTACCGTGCGACCGGTCCGTCTGGCTGCTTGCCGCCGTAATCGAGCGCGACGACCACCGCCGAGACCATTCCGGGCTCGGGCCGGGTGGTATCCGCGCGCAGCTCGGCGCCGCGCCGCAGATAGTCCATCTCGCCGTGATGGCCGGCGGCAAGCCAGGCCGTGAACGCCGCGTGCGTCTCCGCGGGCCCCAGCGTGGTGATGCCCGCGAGGTCGAATCCGAGCCCGAGTGCCTGCGCCTTGAGGCGGGACTCGAAGCTCATCGCACTTACGGGAAGCGCGCGGCCCAGCGCGCGTAGCGAATCACGTCCGCCACCGGCGGCACGGCGTCGGCATCCCCGTACGCCGTGTACATCCGCCAGCGCAGATAGTCGCGCGCGGGCAGCGGCAGGAACGGCGGCCGCGCGTACCAGCGATTCCGGCGAAAGCGCCAGGCGACCACAAGCAGCGCGCGCGCCAGCGACGGACTGACGAGCGCACGCGGGATGAGCTGGAGGATCAGCGAGAGCATTGTGGGGACCGCGCGGAATATATCCAGCGCGTGCGGCGTCGCGCGCTTCCTCGTGCGCGCCTAGCGTGCCGTGGGCGTCGCAGGCCGTGCGCGCAGGATCTGGTCGAGCACGAGCCCGAGGCGCACGCCCTCGACGAACTCGGCGCCGCCGCTGGCAAACGTCGCGCGGTCCGCGATGTAGCTCACCTGGAGGGCGACGGGTGCGCGCGGGATGCGGGTGACGACGCCGATCTCGCCGCCAAGGGCGCCGGTGCCGCCGCCCTGCACATTGGAGGTCGCGCTCGCCGCGACCCACAGGTCCACGCGCAGGCGCGCGACGCCCGCGATGAGTTCGCCCTCGCTGCGCGCGTGCACTTCCATCCGCGACCACCGGGCCGTGCCCGCGGGCGTGATGAAGGCGCGCAGATGCGGGCCCGCACCCAGCGCGAGCCAGGGCGCAATCCGCACCCGCGCGACGGCCCGCGCGTCTACGAAGTCCTCGCCATCCACGCCGCTGACGCCGTCGGGGGTGAGCGCGCCCTCGAGGTAGTGGCCCTCGAGCTCGAAGCGGCGCCACGCGCCCTTCACGGTGGCGCCGAGCACGGGACCGGCGAAGATCTGCTGCGTCGCGACATCGCGCGTGACGCGCAGCGTGTTGGCTTCGACGCCGAGGGCGAGCGGTGAGAGCTGCTGCGCCGCTGCCGGCGCGATGCGCAGGCCCAGCAACGCGAGGGCGAGCGCGAGCCGCTTCATCGAATCTCCACGGTCACGGCGCGCTCGGCGCGCACGCGGACGCGGGTGACGGCCGTGCGCGTCCGGTTCTCGGCCTTCACGCGCTCGAACTCCTGCGCCCACTGCGCGCGACGCGCGTTGTTGTAGGCGATGTTGTCCGGGATTGGGCGCGGCCGCGAGGCCGTCGTGAGCCCGATGACGCCGGTGATGCCAATGCCTGCGGCCACGCCGAAGCGCAGCGACGAGGGATCGCTCGCGCCGATCAGCGACGGCAACAGGACGGCGCTCGCGGCACCAAAGAGGCCGGTGATGAACTGGCGGCGGCCGTCATCCTTCACTTCGGTCTCCGGGCGCAGCTGCGACGAACGCAGTTGGTCCGGCCACGGCAGCGTGTCCACGGGGACGTGCTCGAGCTCGAGCGGCACCTGCAGTTCACGCTCCACCGTGCCCGTGGGACCGCGCGAGGAGATGCGCAGCAGGTAGCGGCCCGGGCGCGCGGCGACGCCGCTGGCCTCGCGCCCGTCCCAGGACACCAGCACGGAGTCGCCGATCACGCCCTCATAGAGCACGCGCTCCGGCGCACCGAGCGAGGTCGTCACGCGCACACGAATGTCGTGCAGCGACGACGCGAACACGCGGATCGGCAGCCGGTCCGTGGGAATCGAGATCTCCGCGTTCGCGGGAATCGCGGCGCTGGTCGCGCGCACGCCGATGCGCGTCTCCTGGAACAGCGCAATCACCTCGGGCGGGAAGATCACCTCGCTCGGGCGATACCGCGGCTCGATGATCAAGAGCTGCCGGAACGCCTCGATGGCCGAGGGCCGCACGCCGCGGAAGTGTTCGGTGGCGCCGAGGTACATAAAGGCGCGCGCACGGTCCTCGTCGGTCAGGCGCTGCGCGCCAACGAAGGCGAGCGCGGCGCGCAGCCGCGTGGCGGCGACGTCGTAGTCGAGATCGTTGAAGGCGGCGAGCGAGGGCCCGAGCGGATCTGGCGCGGCCTGCGCGCGGAGCGTCGCGGGGGCGAAGATCAGAAGGAGCGTCGCGATGACGTACCGCGCGGCGCGCCAGCGGCTCACGGCGTCGTCGGGGTGAGGACGATGTCGGTGATGCGCACGGTCTCGCCCGCGCGGATGGTGACCTGCCGCGTCACGGACTCAAAGCCCTGACGTGACACGCGCAGCGTGTGCGTGCCAGCCGGGAGCTCGATGTTGGCGCGCGGCGTGTTGCCGATGAGGCGGTCGTTCACGAAGACCTGGCCCCAGGGATTGGCGTTCACCGTCAGCTTACCCGAGCCAGCGGCGGATGCGGGCTCGCTCGCAGGGGCGGCCGCGGGCGGGCTCGGGCGCGGCGCGGTCTGCACCGGTTCGCCTGCGCTCGGCGTGCTTGCGGCGCTGGACGTCGGTGCCGACGGACGCGGGGCACCGACAGAGCGCGTGCTCGACGGCGCCGGCGTGTTGCGGATCGGCTCCGACCGCGTCGTAGGCTCGCTGCGCTGCGGCGTGCGCTGCGCGCCGGGCGCCGTCACTTGCGGCGCATCGGCGTTCACGTCGCCCGTGACACGCACCGCGCTCGGCGCCGGCGTGTTGCTCGTGATCGTCGGCAACGTGGACGGCACCGGCGACACGGCGCCGGACTCCGGCGCGCGCGCTTCCTGCACCTTCTTCAAGCCGAAGGGAATTCCGAGCGCGAGTGCCACGCCGATGGCGATGCCACCGATGAGCTTGAGCGGCTGCTTCTTGAGCGGGGTCGCCGCCTCGGGCGGCGTCCAGTCGTGGATGAGCAACGCGTCCGTGGACATCCGGCCTGACGGACGATTCTCGGCGAGCGGTGCGACGACGGCGGCGGTGCCGCTCTGCTCGAACGCAAAGAGGAAGTCCGAGCAGGAGGCAAAGCGTCGCGTCGGCTGCGCATCGAGCGCCCGCGCGATCGCATTGGACATCGGGACGGGGACTTCGGGGCGGAAGCGCGCGACCTGCTCACCAGGCTCAAGCGGCGGCTCGCCCGCGACGCACTCGAACAGCAACGCCGCGAGCCCGAACTGATCGGAGGTCGGTGCGCGGTCGTTGCGGGTGAGATCCTCGGGTGGCACCCAGGCCGGCCGCTGGCCGCGCGGGCGCGTGAACGCCGGCTCGGCGAGTCGCACCCAACCCTCGGCGTCCACCAAGACATTCTCGGGCTTCACATCGCCGTGGACGAGGCCACGGCGGTGCAGGTACTCGAGCGCGGAGACGAGCTGCGTGGCGATGCGGCGCGCGGCGCGCGGCTCCATTCGGCCATCGCGCTTGAAGATCGTGCGCAGCGTCTCGGCCCCGACGTCCTGCATCGCACACCAGAGCAGGGAATCGGTGGTGCCGTAGCGCAGGATAGGGACGAGGTTCGGATGATCGAGCTGCGCGAATGCGTCCATCACCGTCCGGAAGCGCACTTCGGCATCGGCGTCCTCGCCGCGGCGGTGGACGGCCTTGAGGCAGACGCGGCGTCCGCCGGACTTTTCGATGGCCCGCATCACGAGGGTGCCCTCGCGACGCCCGACGACTTCCTTCAGCTCGAACTCGTGCGAGAGCTGGCGGGTGACGACCGTGGATAGCACGTCCTCGCGCTCGACGGCCACGGGGGCGTCGAGCTTGAATCCGCACACCTCGCAGGTGGCGGTGTCAGCGACAATGGCGGCGACGCCACAGCGCGGGCAGGACATACGGGAGGTCGAGGGACGGGACATCGGGTTGTACTTAATGTAGCGGGTTTGGTTCGGTTTCGGTGTTTGTGCGGTTTGTGGCGTTGCCGCGTGTGCGGCGCCGCCCCATCAGGGGAAGTGATGCAAGAGCCGTGCAAGCGGTCGGACGGATCGCTTGCAGGCATTCAGTAAGACGATTGTCGGAGGCGCTAGTTTCCGGTCGCCGTAAACGTCAGCGGACTGCCCGTCAGGCCGGACGCCGTCGCCGTGAGCGTGTTCGTTCCCGGCGTCGAGCCGAGCGTCCAGGTGCCTCCGCTCGCAATGCCGGCGGCGTTGGTGTTCGCCGTGAGGTTCTGGATCGAGCCGCCACCGAGCACGACCGCAAAGGTGACTTCGACGCCGCTGACCGGATTGTTGAAGGCGTCAACCACGAGCACGCTCGGGCTAGTCGCTACGGCGGTTCCCGCTGTCGCTGACTGACCGTCGCCGTCGTTGATTGAAATTGTCGCGGCCGCGGCGGCCTCCACGGTCACCGCTGCGGTCTGCGTGATGGCGACAGAGTTGATGTCGGCCGAAACAGTCTTGGCCTCGGCCTTCTCCGAGCTAAGCGTCGCGGTGAACACGCCACTGCCGTTCGTGGTGCCCGAAGTCGGTGTGAGCACGTTGACGGTGCCCGTGGCGGCGAGATCTACGCTCGCCCCGGAAATCGTGTTGCCTGCGGCGTCGCGCGCGGTGACCGTGATGGTCACGGTGTTGCTCCCGCTGCTCGCCGTCAGTGTGCCTGCGCTCGAGACGACCGTGGACTGCGCGGCACTCACCGCTCCCACGCTGACGTTCACCTGCGCGTTGTCAGCGATGGCATTGCCGTCCAGCGTGCCCGTGATGGTCGCCGTACCGACCAGACCCCCGTCGAACGTAGCGGTCCAGGTGCCGTTTCCTTGGTCCTGCAGGTTCGTGATGCTGCCGATGTCCGTGCTCAGCAGCACGGTGCCACCGGACGCCGTGAGGCTATTGCCGTCGGCATCGCGGAGCTGCACGGTGATCGTCGACGTCTCGTCGCTGGTGATGTCGGCGTCACTGACGGTGATCTGCGTGGTCGCCGTGGAGGCGGCGCCCGGGCTCACGGTGATCACCACCGTGTTGGTCGTCGGCGTGCTGTTGACGACTCCGGTGACGGTCTTCGCGCCGACGGTCGTGGGCGTGAACGTCGCGGAGTAGGTGCCGTCGTTGTTGTCCGTGGCGCCGCTCATCGACGCGCCCGAGGTCGTAGAGAACAGCACGATGTTGCCGGCCGACGCGGTGTAGTTGTTGCCCGCCGCGTCCTTCAACTGGAGCGTGACGGTCGCGGTCTCGTCTGCGGTGATCGACGAGTCGTTGGCCGCGAGCGTGCTCGTCACTGCGCTTGGCGCACCGATCGTCACGGAGACGTTCTCGGCGTCGGTGATCGCGTTGCTGGCAATCGTGCCCGTGATGTTTGCGGTGCCGAGCGTGCCCGACGTGAAGGTTGCGGCATAGGTGCCGTTGTTGTTGTCGGTCACCGTGCCGACGCTGCCGAGGCTCGGGGTGAGCGTGACCGTGCCACCGCTCTCCGTGAGGTCGTTGCCGAACTGATCCTTGGCCTGGACCGTGATGGTCGCCGAGCCATCGGTGGTGATGCTGCCGGTGTTGCTCGTGATGGTCGTCTGCGCGGCCGAGACGGCGGCGGGCGACACGGTCACCGCGGCGGTCTGCGTGATGGCCACGCTGTTGACCGTCGCCGAGATGGTCTTGGACTCGGCCACCGTCGAGCTGAAGGTGGTGCTGAACACACCGCTGCCGTTCGTGCTGCCGTTGTCGGCGGCGAAGGCATTGCCGGTGCCAGTGCTAGCGAGCGCGACCGTCGCGCCCGAGATGAGGTTGCTGAACTGGTCGCGCGCGGTGACGGTGATCGTCGTCGTGCTGCTGCCGTTGCTGGCGGTGATCGGCGAGACGCTGGCGCTCACGGTGGTGGTCGCCGCCGAGACCGCGGCGGGTGTGACGGTCACGGCCTCCGTGTCGGTGATGGCGTTGCTTGCGATGGTGCCACTGATCGTGGCGGAGCCCGTCGCGTTCGACGTGTAGGTCGCGGTGTACGTGCCGTTGTTGTTGTCGGTCACCGTGCCGACGCTGCCGACGCCGGTCACGTCGAGCGTGACGGTGCCGCCGGTGGTCGTGAGGTTGTTGCCGAACTGGTCCTTGGCCTGCACGGTGATTGTCGCGTTACCTCCGGCGGTGATGCTGCCGGTGTTGCTGGTAATGGTCGTCTGCGCCGCCGAGACGGCCGCGGGCGTGACCGTCACGCTGGCGTCGTCGGTGATGGCCTGGCTGTTCAGCGTCGCCGAAATCGTCGCACTGCCGGTAACGTTCGAGGTGTACGTCGCCGTGTACGTGCCGTTGGCGTTGTCGGTCACGGTGC
>CAYPYY010000019.1:0-35343 GCA_964414995.1 uncultured Gemmatimonas sp. | reverse complement strand
TGAACGACGGCGAGGTGCTGGAGCAGTCGCTCCGCGACCTGTACGACTTTGGCGAGGCCTGCCTGAGCGTCGCTCTGGTGCCGGTTGGGCTCACGCAGTTCTCGCACATCTACACCGGCCAGTCGATGGACCGGGAGAACGCCGCGCGCATCCTCGAAGCGGCGGACCGCTGGGCGGCGCGCGCCGAACGCGAGCGGGGCGAGCCGTGGGTGTACGGCTCCGACGAGCTCTACCTGCTGGCCGGTCGCGAGCTGCCGTCGGCGGCGCACTATCGCGATTTCGCGCAGATCGAGAACGGCGTCGGCGCGGTGACGTCGCTGCGGGACCGTGTGCGCGACGGGCTCGGGAAGCTGCCGCGACTCGACGGCCGACGCATCGGTGTGGTCACGGGCGTCGCGATGAGCGCGCTGATGCCTGCGTTGCTCGAGCAGCTCTCCGGCCAGACCGGCGCGCAGTTCGAAATGATCCCGACCACCAACTCGCTCTTCGGTCCGACCGTCACGACCGCCGGCCTCCTCGTGGGGGCCGACATCCATCGTGCGCTCGACGGCCGCACTGACCTCGATCTCGCGCTTATTCCCGCCGAGACCATCAATCAGGACGGCATCTTCCTCGACGATCAGTCGTTCGTCGCCGTCCGCGAATCGCTTCCAATGCCCGTGTATCCCAGCTATGACTTCATCGACGTCCTCGAGTCCGAGGGAGCGCCGCTCCCCGCCGGAGGCGTGCGATGAGCTCGATTCCCGTGGTCGCCCTCGTCGGGCGGCCCAACGTGGGCAAATCGGCGCTGTTCAATCGCCTCATCGGTGACGACGCTGCCATCGTGAGCGAGGAGGCGGGCACGACGCGTGACCGCCACTTCGCCCGCTGCGAGTGGCAGGGTCGCGCGTTCTGGCTCGTGGACACGGGCGGGCTCGTCGAGGATTCCGACCTGCCGATGGACGTGGCGATCAAGCGGCAGGTGAAGGAGGCGATCGCCGAAGCCGACCTGATGCTTCTCACCGTGGACGCGAAGGCGGGGTTGCACCCGAGCGACGCCCGCATCGTGGATTTGCTGCGCAACGCCCGCAAGCCGTGGCTGCTCGTGGTGAACAAGGTGGACGACCCCAAGAGCACCGACTTCTACGAGTTCTTCAATCTGGGCGCCGGCGATCCGTTTCCGGTCTCGGCGGCCAACGGCAAGAACTCCGGCGACCTCCTCGATGCCATCGTCGAGAAGCTGCCGACCGTGGAGGAGGAGGCGGGCCCCGAGGTGATGCGCGTAGCCGTCATCGGGCGTCCGAACGTGGGCAAGAGCTCGTTCATCAATCGCTTGCTCGGCGAGGACCGACTCGTCGTCAGCGACGTGGCCGGCACCACCCGCGACTCGATTGATACGCCGTTCACGTACCACGGCCGCGAGTTCATCTTCGTGGACACCGCCGGCCTGCGGCGGCAGAGCAAGATTGACGACGGCGTGGAGTTCTACTCGTCACTGCGCACGCGGCGGGCGATCGAGCGCGCGGACATCTGCATCCTGATGATTGACGCGGTCGAGGGGCTGCACAATCAGGACCTCAAGATCGCGACGATGGCCTGGGAATCGGGGCGCGGGATGATCATCGTCGTCAACAAGTGGGACCTGAAGGAGAAGGACGACAAGACGGCGGCCAAGTTCGAGAAGGAGGCGGCGGAGAAGGTGCCCTACCTGAACTGGGTGCCGTTCCTCTTCACGAGCGCCATCACGGGTCAGCGGGTGACGAAGGTGCTCGACCTGCTGCTGCAGACGGAGAGCGAGCGGAACAAGCGCATCAGCACGTCGGACGTCAACGACGCCCTTCAGGAACTGCTCGCTCGGCGGCAGCCACCGCAGGCCGCCGGCAACGAGGTCAAGCTCAACTACGCGACCCAGGTCGAGACCGCACCGCCGACGATCGCCGTCTTCGGGAATCACCCCGAGCTCGTGCAGGAGCACTACGTGCGCTACCTGCATAACGGATTTCGCGAGAAGTGGGGATTCCTCGGCAACCCGTTGCGCGTCCTGATGCGGCGGAAGGGAGGCCGGAACGCCTATGACTGACGCACTTGGGCTGGGCGGTGGACTGCACTGGAGCCTCGCGTTGGCGATCGCGTACCTCGCGGGCTCGATCCCGACGGCGTATCTCGCCGGGCGCCTGCTCAAGGGCGTGGATCTTCGCACAGTTGGCAGCGGCAACCTTGGCGCGACGAATGTCTATCGTAACCTCGGGGCGGTGCCGGCGGTGCTCGTGCTCGCGCTCGATGCCGCGAAGGGGGCGCTGCCAGTGTATTTCCTGCCGCGTGAGATCGCCGGCGTGTTCTTCTTCGAGTCGCGCGAACTGCTGTGGTGGGGCCTTGCCTGCGGCGTGATGGCCATCGTGGGGCACGCCAAGCCGATCTTCCTGTTGTGGAAAGGAGGAGGCAAGGGAGTCGCGACGGCCGCGGGTGTGTTCGCGGCACTGGCACCGGTGGCACTTGGGGTCGCGCTCATCGTGTTTATCGCCGTCGCGGCGGGCTCCGGGATCGTATCGCTGGCGTCTCTGGCGGCGGCGCTGGTGCTGCCGATCGCCGTGGCCGTCACGATGTCGGCGTCGAGCCCGGTGTTCTCCGTCGCGACGCTGGTCGCGGCGTTCGTGATATGGTCGCATCGCGCAAACATCGGCCGCCTGCGGTCCGGCACGGAGCCGCGCACGTTTGGGCGTAGCAAGGAGGCGTCGTGAAAGTCGCGGTAATCGGCGCGGGCGCCTGGGGCACGGCACTCGGCAGCCTGCTGGCGGAGAACGGCCACGAGGTAATGCTGTGGGCCTACGAGCCCGATGTGGTGGAGAGCATCAACGCCCACTCCGAGAATCGTCGGTTCCTGGCGGGCGTGCCGCTGCACTCGGGGCTGCGAGCGTCGGGCGTGATGGAGCAGGTCCTCGAGGGCACCGAACTCGCAGTGTTTGTCGCGCCCTCGCACGTGCTGCGCGGCGTGGCCGCGTCGGCGGCGCGCGGGATGCCGGCGGGCATTCCCCTCGCCGTCGCCACAAAGGGCATCGATCGCGAGCGACTCTCCCTAATGACGGATGTGGTCGAGGAGGAGATTCCGGGCCATCCGATCGTCGCGCTCAGTGGCCCGAGCTTCGCGAGTGAGGTGGCGAACCACCTGCCGACGGCGATCGTCGCCGCGAGCCGCGACGCCGCGGCCGCGGAGCTCGTGCAGCGCACGTTCAGCACCTCGGCGTTCCGCGTCTACACGCAGCGCGATGTCATCGGCGTCGAGCTGGGCGGCGCGCTCAAGAACGTGATGGCCGTCGCCACGGGCATCGCCGACGGGCTGCAGCTTGGATTCAACGCACGGGCGGCGCTCATCACGCGCGGGCTCGCCGAAATGACGCGGTTGGGCGTCAAGCTGGGTGCCGATCCGCAGACGTTCGCCGGCCTGGCCGGAATGGGCGACCTCGTGCTGACGTGCACGGGATCGCTCTCGCGCAATCGCTCGGTCGGCCTCGAGATCGGGCGCGGCGCGACACTGAACGAAGTGATGATGGGCCGGGAGACCGTCGCCGAAGGCGTGACGACAGCGGAGTCGGCCAAGCTGCTGGCCGAGAAGCACGGCGTGGAGATGCCGATCGTGAATGCGGTGCATCGCGTGCTGTTCGAGCGGCAGCCGGCGCGCTGGGCGCTCGTGGAGCTGATGACGCGCGACCTCAAGGCGGAGCACGACTGACGTGGCCAGCGGCAGCGAACCGATTCGCGAGTTCTTCTCGATCGGCGACGTGTGCGAGCTCACGGAGCTCAAGCCGCACGTACTCCGCTACTGGGAGAGCCAGTTCAAGTTTCTCTCTCCGACCAAGAACCGCTCGGGGAATCGCGTGTACACGCGCCGCGAGGTCGAGCTGGTAATGCTGGTCAAGCACCTGCTCTACACGGAGAAGTACACGATCGAAGGTGCGCGCCAGAAGGTGGATGAGCACCGGCGTTCGGGGGGCGTGAAGCCGGCGGCGCGTGCCGGCCTCGACGCGGAGACCGTCCAGCTGCTCGAACGCGACCTCCAGCAGATTCTCGACATCCTTGAGGGGAAGAACTGAATGCGGCTGTTGATCAGCAACGATGACGGCATCCTCGCGCGTGGTCTGGACTGCCTCGAGCGCGCCGCGCGCCCGCTTGGCGACGTCTGGGTCGTTGCACCCGATCGCGAACAGAGCGCGACCAGCCACTCGCTGACGCTGCATCATCCGTTGCGTCCGGTGCAGTTGGGCGATCGCCGCTGGCAGGTGGACGGCACACCGACCGACTGCGTGATGCTCGCCATCGAGGCGCTGCTGCCGGAGCGACCGGACTTCGTGCTCAGCGGCATCAATCACGGACCGAATATGGGCGAGGACGTGCTCTACTCGGGCACCGTCGCCGCCGCGATGGAGGGGCTGGCCCTGGGCGTGCCGAGCATCGCCGTGAGCTTTGCCGGCCGCGTGCTCCGTGCCGACGATACCTTGCTGACCGATCACGTGGACTCGCTGACGTCGGTACTCCGGCACCTGACGTCGCTGCCCAACTTTCCGGCCGACACGCTGTTCAACGTCAACATCCCCGCGATTCCCGCCAAGGACGTGAAGGGCCTGCGCCTCACCCGACTCGGCCGCCGCGTGTTCAGCGACTCGTTGACGCCGATGAAGGATCCGTGGGGGCGCGAGATCTTTTGGATCGGGGGCGGGTCGGTGGCGTGGAGCGGCTCCGACGACTCCGACTTCCGCGCCGTGAAGGAGGGCTACATCTCCGTCACGCCGCTGCACCTCGATCTGACGGCGCGGGATCGGCTGGAGGATGCGGAGCGGTGGTGGCGGCCGGCGTAGTCCGGGAGTTTGGCGGGGCCCGCCGACGCTTGCTGGAGGAGCTACAGCGCAAGGGCATCCGGGACCTCGCGGTGCTCAAGGCCTTCGACGATGTGCCGCGGCACGAGTTCGTGCCGAGCGGCTTGCGGCACCGTGCGTACGAGGATTCACCGTTGCCGATCGGACACGGGCAGACGATCTCGCAGCCCTGGGTGCACGCGCGCTATCTCGAATTGCTGGGGCTGAGCGGACAGGAGCGGGTGCTCGAGGTCGGGACCGGCTCTGGTTTTCAGACGGCGTTGCTGACACGGCTGGCCGCGCAGGTCTTCACGATCGAACGATTGGCACCACTGGCGGAGCAGGCCCGCGACGCGCTGCGTCGCTGCGGCATCGAGCACGTGATTCAACGCGTTGGGGACGGCACGCTGGGCTGGCCCGAGTACGCCCCGTACGATGCCATCCTAGTGGGTGCGGCCTCACCCGACGTGCCAGAACCGCTCGTGGAGCAGCTCGCCGAGGGCGGGCAGTTACTCGTGCCGGTGGGAGACCGTGATACGCAGCAGCTCGTGCGGGTGCGAAGGGGCGCTTCGGGCGTCGAGCGGAAGGTGCTCGACGCGATGCGGTTCGTCCCGTTGATCGGACAGCACGGATTCGCCAACTAGCCCTCTATGCCGACCCTCGCTCAACGCCTCGCGACCACCATTCGTGACGTACCGGACTTTCCCCGTCCTGGCGTGACGTTCAAGGACATCACGCCGGTGCTGCAGAACCCCGAGCTCTTTGCCGAGGTGACATCCGCATTGGCCGCGCCGTGGCGGGGGAAGGGCATCACGCACGTGATGGCCATCGAGAGCCGGGGTTTCCTGTTCGGGGCCCCCGTGGCACAGCATCTGGGGGCGTCCCTGGTGCCGGTCCGGAAGCCCGGCAAGCTTCCAAGCGCGCACGTGACCGAGCACTACACGCTCGAGTACGGGGCGGACGCGGTTGAGATCCACACGGATGCGATGTCGGCGCGGTCGCTGGCGCTGATCGTGGACGACGTCCTCGCCACCGGCGGAACGGCGGCGGCGACCCGTCGGCTCGCCCATCGCCTAGGCGCCGGGGTCGCGGGGGTCTCGGCCGTTATTGACCTCTCGTTCCTCCCGTGGCGCGCCGCTCTTGCGGGCACGCACGTGGAGACACTAGTGTCCTTCTGACAGGCGCACGGAACGTCGCGCGTTGCACGGCGTACGAAGCAGTCTCGCCTCTGGAGAACCGATGCGCGCCCTTCCGCTCTGCCTTGCCTTCCTGCTGGTGCCCGCGGTCGCGACGGCGCAAGGCGAACGAGAGCGAGGATACCTGTTCCAGGCGCCCCGGGCGACGCTGAGTCTCTACGGTGGGCTCGTGTCCCCAACGACGCAAAGCGACCTCTGGCAGTTCACGTTCGATCAGTTCACGCTTGGGCGGCGGGACTTTCTAGGTTTCAATCGCGGCGTTGACCTTGCCCTCGCGGTTGGTAGCCGCTTCGACGTGGTCATCTCCTTTGCGAACGACGCCCAGTCGCGCCAGAGCGAGTCGCGCGACTACGTGGATCAGGACGACCAGCCGATCCAGCAGCGCACCGAGCTGGTGCGCTCCGCGTTCGGCCTCGGGCTCCGTTACTCGGTTCTTGATAAGGGGCGTCGCATTGGATCGCTGAGCTGGATTCCCGCGCGGGTCGTGCCGCACGTCGGCGTGTCGACGGGATTCCTGTATTATCGATTTCAGCAGCAGGGCGACTTTGTTGACGCCGAGACGCTCGAAATCTTCCCGGACTTCTATCGTTCGGTGGGGCGCACCGGGTACGTCCGCGGCGAAATTGGCACCGGGTTTACGATTTCGCCGAGTCTGGTCTTGAATACCGAGTTGCGGTATCTCCGCGCGCAGGGGAGTGTCGAACCCACGTTCACGGGGTTTCAGCCGCTGGACCTCTCGGGAGTCACGGCCACGCTCGGCTTCACCATTCGGCTCTAGGAGCGCACGATGCGAGCGATACTTCTGGCGGGAGTCGTGGTGGTGCTGGCCGCTCCGGGCCTCGGGGCACAGTCGGGTTCGACGGCGTGGTTGCCGTTCTTCGGGTGCTGGGTGGCGGCGGATGCCCCCGAGAGCCGGACGCTGACGTGCCTCGTGCCGGACCCCGACGCCGAGGCATCGGTGGAGATGCTCTCGGTTGCCAACGGCGAGGTCCTGCGGCGCTCGACGATCGCGGCGCACGGGCGCCGGGTTGAGGTGGCGGATGGACCGTGCACGGGTTGGGAGCGCGCGTGGCCGTCTGCGGATGCGTCGCGGGTGTACGTGACCAGCGAGTTGACCTGCGCCAGTGGCGTGCTGCAGCGCTCCGAGACGGTGTTCTCGCTGAATGAAAGCGGTGATTACGTCACGGCGAGTGTCTCGCGTATCGGGGAGGAGCGGCGACTCGCGGTGGCGCGCTTGGTCGAGGCGGACCTCTCGCTCTATCCCTCGGAGATTCGCGGCCAGCTCGATCTCAACTCACGGGCGATCGCGGCGGCGCGACTGGAGGCGAGTCGCGGGCTCTCGGTTGACGTGGTACTAGATGTGTCGCGACAGGTGGATGAGCACACGGCGGAGGCCTGGTTAGCGGAGGCCGCGAGCCACGCGAAGCGGTTCCGCTTGCCGCTCAGTGACCTGGAGCGGCTCGCTGCTGCGGGCGTGCCGGAGCGCGTGATTGATATGGCCGTGGTGGCGGGCAATCCGACGCATTTCCGGCCGATGGTGGAGGCTAGCGTGGTGAAGCACGAGGCGGTGCCCCGCGCGTTCGGAGGTGGCTCGAGCTTCGCCTCCTGCGACCTCACGATGATGGGTCCGGCATTCTGGGGAATGGGCCGGTTCGGTTTCGTGGGCGTGCCCTTCGGCGGGATGTGGCTGATGCCGATGGACCCGATGTGCTCCCCGTTTATGTCCGCGTACTCGTGGCGCGGAATGTACGGGATGTACGGCTCGACCTATGGCTTCGGATTGTGGCCGTACCGCTGGGCCGTGCAGCCCGTTGTGCCGAGCACTGGACCGGTCACGCAGCCGCCCGGTAGCGGGCGCGTGAGTCGCACCGGTGGCTACCGGGCGCGGTCGGATGCTCCCGGCGGCAGCACCGCCCAGCCCCGCTCGGCTCCCTCGACGAGTTCCAGCGGGAGCACGAGCAGCGGGCGGAGCGGCGGCGAGAGCAGCGGGCGCACGGCCAAGCCGCGGCAGCCCTAAACGGTCGCTACGCGCGCGGGTCTACGGCGGCGTCGGGCACTGCGCTCGACGCCGCTTGTGCTTCGGCCGAGCCGAACAGCAAGGCCCGCACACGATCGCCCACCGCGTGGATGATCAGATAGGTGCACGGCACAACGAACAGCGTGAATGCCGTGGACACGAGCAGGCCACCGACCACCGCGATCGCCAGCGGACGCATCAGCTCGCCGCCCTCGCCGAGTCCCAGAGCGAGCGGCAGCGTGCCGACGAATGACGTGAAGGTCGTCATCATAATCGGCCGCATTCGCGCAGCACCCGCCTCGATGATCGCCTGCGTGCGCGTCGTGCCCGGATTGTCGCGGAAGCCCTCGGCGAACTCGACGAGCAGGATCGAGTTATTCACCACGATGCCCGCGAGCATAATCATCCCGAGGTACACGGGCGCGCTGAATGGCGTGCCGGTGACGAGGAGGATGGCGAGCACGCCCATCATCGCCAGCGGAATCGCCATCAGGATCACGATCGGGTCGAGCACGCTCTCGTACTGCACCGCGAGCACGACGAACACGAGGAAGATGGCGAGTGCGATTACCAGCGCGAGCTGCTGGTTGCTCTCGTCGATGGCTTCCTGCTCGCCACCGATGATGAGACCGTAGCCGTCCGGCATCTCGAGGTCGGCGACGCGCGCACGGATGGAATCCGTGACCGCACCGACGGTGGCCTCGGCGGTGATCACGTCGCCGTTGAGTTGGATCTGGCGGCTCTGGTTCACCCGCGTGATGCCGTTGGGGCCGAGCACGGTGCGTACGCGGGCGACATCGCCGAGGCGCACCGGTGGCGCGCCGCGCGTTGCGACCAGCGGAATGTTCTCGAGCGCGGCCTCGCTGTCGAAGCGGCCGCGCGGGAAGAACACGCGCACGTCGTACTCGAAGTTCCCCTCGGCGAAGCGGGTGGCCACGGTGCCGTCGAGCGCGGTGCGCACGGTGGACCCGACCTGCTGGACGTTCAGCCCGCGCGCGCGGGCGCGCTCGCGGTCGAGTTCAATGGAGAGCAGGGGAGAGCCTTCGTCCACGGGGTTCTGGAAGTTCTCCAGCCCTGGGATGCCCTGTACGCGGCGCGTGACCGCGGTACCAATCTCCTGCAGCACCGCAATGTCGTCGCCGAGGACGGCGACCGAGACCGCCTCGCCCGATGACGAGGTGCGGAGGCCACGAATGCGCGGTGGCCGCACGCCGATGCGTGCGCCGGCGAAGCCGCGGGCGTTGACCGAGTCCTGCAGCGCACGCACCCACGCGTCCGCGCCCATTCGCCGCTCCGAGACCGGCGAGAGCAGGATGTCGAGCGATCCGCGCCCAGCGTTCGCCGAGTTGGAGCCGCCGAACAGGAAGCCGCCGGCCGTGGCGAAGACCGCCTCGACGTGCGGCATCTTCTGCACGATGCCCTCAACCTCCTGCGTGAGCCGGTTGGTCTGCGCGGGCGTCGCCCCGGGTGGGAGCCGAATGAAGGCACCCACCGACCCGTCGTCCACCTGCGGCAGGAACTCGTTGGGGATATTGCGCGCCTGGTACGTCAGCGCCGTCGCCACGAGCAGCACCCCCGCGAGCACCGTCCACTTGTGCCCGACGGTCCACGTCGCGGCGGTGCGGTAGCGTGCAATCACGCGGTCGAACCAGTGATCGAATGCGAGCAGCGCCCGATTGTTCTCGAGCCCGCTCTTGAACTTCACCTTGCCCAACTGCGCTGCCAGCATCGGCACGAGCGTGAGGGCCAGCGGCAGCGATGCCAGGATGGCGAACGAGATGGTCAGGATCAGCTCGCGAAAGATCAGCGCCGCCAGCCCGACAATCAGCAGGAAGGGCGCAACGGAGGCGAGGTTCGTGGTTGTCGACGCAATGACGGCGCTCGTCACCTCGGCGGCGCCGACGTGCGCGCCTTCCTCCGGATCCAGCCCGTCCTCCTCGCGTCGCCGGTAGATGTTCTCGAGCATCACGATCGCATTGTCGAGCAGCAGGCCCGTACCCAGGGCGAGGCCGCCCAGCGACATAATGTTCAGCGTGAGCCCGCTGAAGCCCATCAGCACGACCGCGGCCATTATGGCGAGCGGAATCGAGACCGCGATGATAAACGTCTTGCGCAGCGAGCGCAGGAACAGGAGGACGACGAGCGCGGCGAGGAACGCGCCGATCAGCGCCGAGTCGCGCACGGAGTTGAGCGCGTCGCGGATGAAGCCGGACTGGTCGAACGTGACCTGGTACTTGATGTCCGCCGGGATGAACTGCGAGCGGGCCAGGCGGTCCATCGCGGCGCGAACGCCGTCCACGACGGCGACGGTGTTCGCCTCGGGCTGCTTCTGAATGCCGATGCGCACGGCCGGCGTGCCGTTGAGCCGCGCCCAGAAGCGCTGGTCCTGCGCGGTGTCGCGAATGGCGGCGACCTCGCGCAGCGGCACGCGGGCACCGCCGGATCCGGTGAGCAGGACGCTGCGGATGTCCTCGATATTGGTGAAGCGTCCGGTGGTGCGACTGACGATCTCGCGATCCGCTGCGATGACGCGGCCACCGGCGATGTTCTGGTTCTCGCCGGCGAGGCCGCCGAGCACGTCGCTGACGCTCAGGCCGTAGCCGCGCAGGCGCTCCGGATCGAGTTCAACCTGAATCTCGCGGACCAAGCCGCCGGAGACGTCGACCGAGCCCACGCCTTCCACGCCGAGCAGTTGCGGGCGCAGGCGCTGGTCCACCCACTGCCGCAGCGAGACGAGGTCGCGCGAGGTGGACGAGAACGCCACCTGGAAGATCTGCATCTGCGACGGATCCGACTTGCTGACCACGGGCGCGGTGGCCTCCTCGGGGAGGCGCGAGCGGACCCGCTCGACGGCGGTGGCCGCGTTCTGCAGCGCGATGTCGACGTTCGTGCCGTACGAGAAGTTCAGCTCGACGCTGACGCTGCCTTCGTTGACGTTGGTTTGGAGGCGTTCGAGGCCTTCCACCGTCGCGAGCGCCGACTCGAGCGGCTTGGCGACCGTCTCCTCGAGCACCACCGGTTCCACGCCCGGGTTGCTGATGTTGACGCGCACCTGCGGGTACACGATGCGCGGCAGGAGGTCGACCGGGAGGCGACCGACGTACACAAAGCCCAGCACGAGCAGCAGGCTCGTGAGCATCAACGTGCCAACCGGCCGACTGATGGCCCAACTGGCGATGCCGCGGCGATGATGAATGCTCATCGACGATCCTCGCCGAGCGGCTGCACGACGCGCACCGCGGCACCGTCGCGGAGCAGGGCATTGCCCGTCGTGATGATGGTGTCGCCGGCGGCGAGTCCCTCGAGGACCTCCACCCGCCCGTCCACATCGAGGCCCACGCGAACACGGCGGCGCTCCGCCTTGCCGGCGGCGAGCACATAGACGCTCTGGGCGCCGGCAGCGCCCACCACGGCGCGCGTCGGGATGGTAAGCACGCCGTCGCGCTCGGCCAGTTGCAGGGTCACGCGCACGGAGAAGCCGGGGCGGAGGCCGTCGAGGTCGCGGCCGGTGATGGCCACCTCGACGGTGACCAGGCGGCTCGCACTGTCGGCCAGCGGAAAGATTCGGCGAATGCGGCCGGCCACGCTGCGGCCCAGCGCGTCCACCGTCACCGGCACGTTTGCGCCTTCACGCAGGTACGGCACCTCGAGCTCGGACACGGGCAACTGCGCCACCAGCGTCCCGACGTCTGCGATGGTGAAGAGGCGCATCTGGCCGCCGACCACGTCGCCGGCCTGCACGAAACGCTGCGTGACCACGCCGTCGATCGGCGCGACGACGCGGGTGAAGCCGAGCCGCGTCTCGAGTTGGGTCACCGAGGCTTCGGCGGCGATCAGCGCCGCCTGATCGCGTTCGAACTCGGCGGCTGTCACCACTTGATCGCGTCGCAGCTGGGCGGAGCGCTCGGCCGTGGCCTGGGCGAAGACGAGGTTTGCGCGCGCGGCGCGCAGCTGGGCGTCGAGCTCGCGCGAGTCAAGCTCCGCCAGCACGTCGCCGCTCTTTACCCGCGAGCCTTCCTCGACGCGGACCGAGGTCAGGGCACCGGCGGCCTGGGCGTTTACGCCCACGACACGGAGCGGGGCAAGCTGGCCGCTGACGAGGCTGGTGCGTGCCATCCGGACGCGCTCGACGGTGGTGATCTCGACGGGCGAAGGTTGGCCGCCGGGCCCGCCAGGGCCGCGATTGCCGCCACCGTTCGCAGCGGCGCCTTCGGCGCCCCCGCAGGCGGCAGCCAGCTGGATGAGGAGACTGGCGCGTACGAGCGCGACAGAACGACTATGGAAGAAATGGCGCATCGCCACAAAGACTCGAGATTCGGAAGCTAGAGGAACTACCAGCGGTGTAACGCGTAGCGGCGCCGGTTCGTTAGCATCAGAGGTTATCTTGCCGCCATCGCCCCCGTAGCTCAGGTGGATAGAGCGACGGTTTCCTAAACCGCAGGTCGGCAGTTCGAGTCTGCCCGGGGGCATTTGGGAGTACCAGCGGTCGTGATTAGCTTTCACGCCGACCCTTTACACGCGAATGCAATGACGAAGACTGGACCGGCGACTGGAATGTCGCTTGACGAAGAGACGCTCGGTGAGACGCTGCTCCGTTACCAGCGGCCGTTGACGATCGGGGCGGTGGTGTTGGCCGCAGGTGTGGGTGTCGGCGTCCTAATGAAGATGTCGAACGAGACCAAGGAGCGCCGGGGCTACGAGGCCCTGGCCGGGGCGGAGGCGGTCTACGGCTCCGGCGACGCGGCTCGCGCGCACGAGGAGCTGAGCAAGGTGGTCACGCGGTATGCCGGTACGGCAGCCGGGACCGCGGCCGCGCTATTGAGCGCCCAGCTGCATTTTGAGTCGGGCAAGGTGGACGATGGCCTGGCGGTCCTCGATCGGGCACTCTCGAAGGCGCCGTCGCACCAGAAGGCTGGACTGTATGCGCTTCGGGCGGCGGGCAAGGCGACGGCCGGCAAGCCAGCGGAGGCGGCCTCGGATTACGAGGCGGCGGCTGCCGCAGCCCAATTCGTCCAGGAGCGCGAGGAGTACCAGATGCTTGCGGCCCGTCAGCACGCGGCCGCCGGCAACACGGCCGCCGCGAGCAAGATCTATGAGGCGATTGCTGGGCGGGAGACGTCGCCCCACGCCGGCGAAGCTCGCCTAAGACTTGGTGAAGTAACGACTAAGGGCTAGTCATCTAAAGTACTTGAGCAGTTACAGCGGGCTCGGCGATTGATCGCCGAGCCCGTTTTTCGCGTCAGGGCAGGCCGGAGACTGTCGCGATAGCGGCGCGAAAGCAGGACAGCTGGACAGCCTGTCTCGCTAGGCCACCAAATACGGATAATATGTATTATGTATAGAATGTCTGGGGATATCCACGGGGATTTCCACCTCGAGCCGCTGACCGCCTAGAGCTCCCTCAGGACGCCCTCAAACACGATGCGCCCCTCCCCGCGGAGCGTCGGGAGTAGCTGTCCATCCGCCTCACGGAAGCGCACGGAGAGCACCCGCCCGGACCGCGTGACCAGATCCGTGGCGTCACCAGCCTCGCCCCAGGCCCGGAGGAGCGCCGCTGCGGCAACTGCGCCAGTTCCGCAGGCCAGCGTTTCGGCTTCGACTCCGCGCTCGTAGGTCCGCATCGCCCAGCGCCCGTCGGACTCGCGGGCCACCCAGTTCACGTTCGCCCCGGCCTTCAGGCTGGCGTGGAACCGAAGCTCGGGGCCCCGATCGCTCAGGGGCACCACCCGCAGGTCGGCCGTGCGGACCACCAGGTGCGGCACGCCCGAATCGGCGAAGCCCATCAGCTCCTCGCCGGCCTGCCGGGAGATACCGGCGTCGGGCCGAAGCTGGGTGACCGGCTGCAGGTCGATTTCCGGTTGGTCGGAAACCAAGCGGCCGGTCATCGCCCCTGCCCCGGTCTGGAAGCTGACGCGCTCGGGCGACGCCAGCGTCAGCTCGGTCGCCAGCCGGACTGCGCACAGCGAGGCGTTGCCACAGAGTTCGCCGACGCTCCCATCCCGATTGAAGTAATCAATGCGGAAGTCGTGGTCCGGCGATTCCCGAAAGATCACGAGCCCGTCCGCGCCGATGCCTGTGTGGGGCGCGCAGGCGGCGCGGACGAAGCCGGGGTCTGCGGCCCGTCGCCCGGCGACCTGATCCCCGATGCCGTCAACGAAGACGAAGTCGTTTCCCGACCCCGACATCTTCCAGAACTTCATACGCGGCCCGTCAGCGCCCACCAGCGTAGGCGCCACACCATAAAGATGGCCTCCCACACGATGTGGCCCGACATCTTGCTCTCGCCCTCGGTCCGATCCGCGAACACGATCGGGATCTCCACGGGCCGGAATCCCTTGTGCATCGCCCGGAAGGACATCTCGATCTGGAAGGCGTAGCCGTTCGACCGCACGTCGTCGAGGTTGATGGCGGCGAGTACGCGCCGGTGAAAGCACTTGAACCCACCGGTGGCGTCCCAGAGCCGCATTCCCGTCACGATCCGTGCGTAGATGTTGGCCCCGTAGCTCAGCATTAGGCGGCTGATAGGCCAGTTGACGATTGTGACCTTTCCGTTGAGGTACCTCGAGCCCAGCACGAAGTCGGCGGTCTCCGCCGCTTTGAGAAACTGCGGGAGGTGGTCGGGATCGTGGCTGAAGTCCGCGTCCATCTCGAAGATGAGCTCGAAGTCGCGGTCGAGGGCCCAGCGGAAGCCATCCCGATACGCCGTGCCCAGCCCGAGCTTGCCGGGCCGCCGCAGCAGGTGCACGCGCGCGTTCGATGCCGCAATCGTCGCGACGATGTCGCCCGTCCCGTCCGGCGAGTTGTCGTCGACGATCAGGATCTCGAGCCGCGGGTCCTTCGCGAGCGCCCGTTCGATAAGCGTGCCGACGTTCGCGCGTTCGTTGTACGTCGGCGTGATGATGAGGGCGCGCTCAGCCATTTGCGGTCTCTCGCGCGGCGGCCCGCGCCCGGAAATCCACCAGCGCCCCGCCGACCAGCGCCGCCAGCGCCAGCACGACTAACCCGAGCGTCACCTTGCGTCCTGTGTGATACGGTGCCGAGTCGAACGTAAACTCCACGCGCCGCGCGCCCTCGGGGAGTGCCACCGCCATCAGCGACAGGTTCGCGCGCTCGGCCTTCGCCGGCTCGCCATCCACGCGGGCGCTCCAGCCCGGGTAGTAGTTTTCAGAGACCACGAGCGCCGCACCCTTGGGCGCGGGTGTCGCGAGTTCGACCGTGAACGCCCCGGGGCGGTAGCCCGTCGTCCGCGTGGCAATCGCGAGTTCGGGTGGCAGTCCCGTCAGGGCCTGGCCCGGCGTGTCCGATTCGGGCGGCAAAAGCGCGACGCTGCGATACGGAAACGTGGGCGCGCGGAACGCCTCGGCCACGGCATCGTCCGGGAACTTGGCGATGGTGCCAGCCACCCACGCGAAGGGGTTCGGTCCCGGCAGCTCGTGCAGCCACACCGTGGATCCGGCCGCCGTGCGCACGGGCCCCTGCACCATCTTCGCCCCAGGAATGCCGGTCTCGGCGACGTTCGTATAGAGGTACTTCACGTTCATCAGCCCCCAGAACGTCGGATTCCCGATCTGGCGGTAGTTGCCGGCCTTGTCGGCCAGCACCTGATAGCGTCCTAGCTCGTTGCCGTGGTAGCCGAGCACCAGACGCACGTTGTGCGCCATCAGGCCGTCGAAGTCGAGATTGGGGTCGTGGTACACAGCCCCCTCGTCAAACGCATTGGCGATCACTCGAACGGGCTCTGCCTCTTGCTTGATCGTCTCGATCGCCGGATCGGTCGCGTAGATCTGGGCAGCCGGCGCGGAGAACTTGAAGTACGCGCGCTCGACGCTCCAAAGATCGGCCACGACGACCGCGACGAGCAGCCAGCCGCCGAGCACGGTGCTCAGGCGACGCTCTGCCACGAGCAGCGCGACGGCGACGCTTGCGCCGAGGAACAGGAACGAGCGCCAGGCGCCAAGCACGACCTCGCTCGTGTTCGCATCCACGCGGTCGAGCATCTGCGGCAGCGCCAGCGTCATCGCCAGTTGCTGGAACGCACCGACCGAGGCGAGCACGGCGATTCCCAGTCCCGAGCCGGCGACGACGGCCAGCCAGCGACGGCTCACCTGGCCGGCAAGCACGCGTTCGGTCCCGAGTGCGGCCAAGGCCGCCGTGGCGAACGTGGTCACGAAGAAGATGGTGCTCGGCGCGCGGAAGAACTTGGAGCCGGGGACGATCGCGTACACCACACGATAGAATGGCGTGTTGCCGCCGAGGGCCCACAGCAGCGAGACGACGAGCAGGCCGAGCAGGAACCAGCGGAGGCGGCGCCGCTCGCCGCTCAGCGAGCCGGCAAACGCGGTGGCCGCGAGAAACAGCACGCCGGCGCCCAAGTACTCCGAGTGGAAATGAATGCCATTGCGCCCCCAGTACTTCTCGAGGATGCCGGAGAACTGCGGCAGATACGTGTTGAGCAGCTCCTCAATGGGCATCGAGAAGCTTGTCGCGTAGTCGTAGCCACGCCCGCCGGCGCGCGGCGACCAGTCCACGTACTCGCGCACCGGCAGGTATTGCACGGCACCGATCGCCATACCCACCACGACCGCGGCGAACGCAAAGCCGAGTCGGAGCCAGGCATCGCGTCGTGCGAGCGGTGTGGGCGAGACCCCGCCGAATGCCAGCATCAGCGCCCAGGCGCCACTCGCGAGCAGCAGGTACTGGAGCAGTTGCGGGTGCGGCGAGAGAACGCCGAGCCCAACCACGAGCGCGAGTGCGCCCCAGGCCGCCCTCCGCCCATCGCGAATGCCCCAGGTCAGCGTCATCATCGTCACCGGCAACAGCGCGGAAACGAAGAGCTTGCCGTCGTGCCCCGGTGAGACGAGGGAGGCCACCTGCCCGCTCATCATATAGGCGATGCCGCCCACGAGCGCGCCGTGAAACCCGAGTCCTGCCTGTCGCAGGAACGCGTATGTCGCGATGCCTGCCAACATCAAGTGCAGGATCATCCCCCACGTCATCGCCACGTCGGTCGGAAGCACCATCCGCAGCAGGAACGTTGGATAGAAGATGTCGCCGTGCATCGCCGCGATGTACGGCATTCCCCCCATCAGGTAGGGATTCCATTGCGGAATGCCCTCCCCTGCGCGCAACGCTGCGGCCGCGAACTCGCGGAAGGGATAGCCGGCGATGTACTGGTCGCTGACCGGATTCACGAGGAATCCGCCTGCGAGCGCGGGGTGAGCCAGCGTGAGCGCGGCAAGCACGCAGGCGAGGGTCGCCCAGAGCAGTTCCAGGCGAGTCGGTGCGGGCGCGAGCGAGGCGGGCGAAGAAGTCACGTCGAGGGGGGATGCAATGCGGTCTGGCGCGAGTCCCGCCACGCCAGGAACAGAATACCCGGGATGATTTCCAGCAGAGTTAGCCACAACCGCGAGACGACGACCAAGACCGTGGCGCCGGCGGCGGTGGTGAGCCCCAGGCCAGTCAGCATGGCGCCCATCGCCACTTCTCGCACGCCGATGCCTCCCGGCGCGAACAAGGCCAGGAACCCAGCGAGGTACGACAAGGTGAAAACTGCCACGTACGGGAGCGCGCCTCCAGTTGCCGCGCTCCCGAGGACGCCCGCGCTCAGCAGCGAGAACGCAAGTCCGTAGAGTAGCCACGCTGCCGCACAGCCAGCGGCAGCCGTCCACACCGCCTTCACAGGAAGCCGCGCCTCCCGCAGGTCGCGCTTGGTCCACGTCGCGATCTGGCGGACCGCAGGCGGCAGCGACCACGGCAGCGTCAGTATGCCCACCAAGATGGCAGCGAGCGGAATCCAGGTGCGCGCCGGATCCACGCCGACCAGGCCGAACGCGTTCGGCCCCGTCAGGATGACAATCCCGAAGCCTACCAAGACGTTCACGAGCGCAATTACCAGGGAGGATCCCACCGCAGCCTCGGGTGCGATGCCCTGTCCGTGCGCCATCGTGCCCATCGCGCCGATCTGCCAGACCTTCCCGGGCAGGTAGCGGCCCAGATTCGACACGAACCAGATGCGCGCTGCCGGCAGCGCCGCGAGCTGCTCGCCCCAGGCGGCGAGCATCGTGCGCCAGGTGTGGATGAGGACCGCGTAGCTGAGGAGCACGAGTAGCATCGACATCGCGATGGGTGTCCACGCGACGTCGAGGGTGCTGCCCAGCGCGCGGACGTCCTGCCAGTGGCGGTACGCGAGCCGACCGGCGTAGACAAGGACGGCCACGACGAACACGGCCTGCAGGACCCGCCACGCGAGCTTCTTACGATCCATCGCGCGCCACCGTGTCGTAGAGCGCTGCGTATCCTGCGGCGACCTTGGCCGGCGCGAAGCGGTCGAGCATCACCGCGCGCGCCGCGGCGCCGCTGGTCGCGTTCGCTCCAAGGGCACCGGTCGCCGCCGTGATGGCGTCGGCCAACGCACGCGTGTCTCCCGGCGGAACGAGCAGGCCGCCCCACTGGGGCGAGACGATGTCGGTCAGCCCGCCCGACGCGTAGGCGATGACCGGTGTGCCGCAGAGCTGCGACTCGACCGCCACCAGGCCCAGCCCTTCCTGGCGCGAGGGCGTTATGGTGGCCATCGCCTGTCGGAAGTACGCGGGGAGTTGCGGGCGCGCGATGGCGCCGCGCCAAAAGATGCGTCGCTCAACGCCGAGCTTTCGCGCGCGGTCTTCAAGGATCGCGCGATCGTCGCCCTCGCCGAGAACGTCCAGCGTCACGTGCGCGGGCGTCCACGCCAGCGCCTCGATGAGGTCCGCAATGCCCTTCTGGGCGTTGAGTCGCCCCACGAACAGGATGCGGCCGGGAGTGCGTGGAGAGCCGTCGGGCCGAAAGAGCTCCGTCTCCACCGGCATCGGGGCGACCTGGATTGACGCATCGGGAGCCATTGCCCGTGCCTCGCCCGCGAGCCAGCCCGACACAGCCGTCACCGCAGCGGAGCGATCCATCACGCGCCGAAACAGCGGATGCACGTACTTGACCTTTCGCGCGAGCCGCACGTCGCTGCCGTGCATCGTGGTCACGAGCGGGACACTGTCGTCGGCGCCGAGCGCCAGCAGTCCCGATGGAAACCACCAGTGGGCGTGCACGACATCCGGCGCGTACGCCTCCACGGCGCGCCGCACCGCCATCGTGCCTGCGGTCAGCATTCCGGCCAGCGCGCCCTTGCCGCGCAAAGTGCCCAACACCTGCTCTGCCATTGTGCCCGTGTAGGCCAGCGATTCCATTGGCCCGGGCGCGTAGCGGTAGCGGTGGATCTCGATGCCGTCGAGTGTGGCGGTCGGGGCTAGGCCGGGCGCCGAGGGCGCAAGCACACGGACGCCGGTGCCCGCGGCCTTGAGCGCGAGCGCGAGTCGGTGCAGAAAGCTACCCGCACTGTCGTGCGGAAACCGCGGGTACGCGTGGGTGACGAAGAGGACGCGCGAGGAGCTCATCGCAGCTCGCGGGAGCGATTGGCCTCCTCGAGCAGCCGGCGAAGTTCGCGCTGTTCCGCGCGGGTGACGGCAATCTGTTCGCCGAGGAGTCCCGTCGCGAAGAAGACGGATCCGAGGACGAGCGTCGTCTGGATGATCGTCCACACCCAGCGCAGTCCGACGCCGCTGACGGCGAGCACTACGAGGGCCGACACGCCGGCGAGGATGCCGAGCAGGAACAGCGACGCGCCGAGCATCCCGAACGCCAACAGCGGCTTCTGGCCGAAGCGCAGCTCGAACCAGACGGCCAGCATATCGAGCACGCCGATCGGAATGCGACTCAGGCCGAACTTCGAGCGCCCCGCCTGACGTGGATAGAGCGGGACGGGGATCTCCGTGACCGTGTACCCGCGGGCGTGGGCGAGCACGATCATATACCGGTGCCAGTCGGGACGCACCGGCTGCTCGGCCATTATCTCGCGCCGATACGCCTTCACGTTGTTCAGGTCGCGCACCGGAATGTCGAACAGCGCGCGCGAGAGGCCGTTGTAGATCTTCGAGACGAAGGCCTTCTCATAGTTCCCCTGCTTGAAGCCGGTCACCATATCCGACTCATTGGCAAGGATCGGGGCGCAGAGTCGCGGGATGTCCTCGGGCTTGAACTGCAGGTCCGCGGGATAGAACACGAGGATGTCACCGCGTGCCGCGAGATAGCCCGAGCGCAGCGAGTCGGCGATGCCGCGTTGCGACCGATGGCGTACCACACGCACCCACGCATAGCGTGCGGCCTCGCGCGCGAGCACCTCGTGGGTGCCGTCAGTCGAGCCATCGTCCACGACGATGACTTCGTAGGTCTCCGTGGCCGCGCGCACCATCGCGTCGCACTGCCGCAGGAACTCCGGCAGGTTCTCCGCCTCGTCCTTGGCGGGCACGAGCACGGAGACGCGCGGGATGGGATCGATCGTGGCGGGCAGCGTCATCGAGATCAGAGTCGTTTGCGCATCTGGGCCTTGAGGATGCCGAGGTCCTCGCGGTACTTCGCGACGGTGCGGCGGGCGATCTTGACGCCGTCGCGGGCGAGGATCTCGGCCAAGGCCTGATCGGTCAGCGGGTCGCGCGGATCCTCCTCGCTGACCAGCTTCTCGATGGTGGCCTTGATGCCGCGCGCCGAGACGTCTTCGCCGTCCGTGCTCTTCAGGCCAGACGAGAAGAAGTACTTGAGCGGCAGCACCCCGCGTGGCGTCTGCGCGAACTTCTCGTTCGTCACGCGGGAGATCGTGGACTCGTGCATCCCGATGGCGTCCGCCACCTCGCGCAGCGTGAGCGGCCGCAGGCCCTGCACGCCCTTCTCAAAGAAGTCGCGCTGCCGGTCCACGATGAAGTGCATCACCTTGAGCATCGTCTGCCGGCGCTGCTCGATGGCCTGGATCAACCACTGGGCCGCGCTCAGGCGACTGGTGATGAACTCCTTGTGCTCGGCATCGAAGCGCTTGCGGTCGCGCGCGATATCCTGGTACGACTTGCTGATGCGCAGCCGCGGCAGGTTCGAGTCGTTGGCGAAGACCATATACTCGCCGTCGATCTTCTCGACGATGAGATCGGGCACGACGTAGTTCCCTTCCCCCTCCGAGTACGCGCGACCGGGCTTCGGATTGAGGCGTGCGACGTCGTCGGCCGCTTTCTGGGCCTCGCTCGGGGTGCAGCCGAGGCGCTTGGCAATCTCCACCCAGCGATGCGCGATGAGCTCCTGGAAGGTCTCGCGCACCATCCGCTCGGCGAGCGTGCCCCGCAGCCCGGCGCCCTCGATCTGCAGCGTGAGGCATTCCTGCAGGTCGCGCGCGGCGATGCCCGGCGGATCGAGGTTCTGCATCACCGTCAGCATCCGCTCCGCGTCCGCGAGCGTGAAGAGCGGCACCTCGCGCTCGTCGCCGGCTTCCTCGGCGGCGCGTTCGATCACCTCGTTGATGCCGGTGATGATCTCCGGCAGCGTGGCGGTGAGCCAGCCGTCCTCATTGATGTTGCCGATGAACTCGTCGGCGAGCAGGCGGTCTCGTTCGGTGAGGTCGAGCATCGCGATCTGGTCGCGCAGGTGATCGTCCAGCCCACGCGACTCGACGGTGACGCGTTCGAAGGGCTCGCGGTCGTCGGTCTCCTCACGGACGCCGCCGCCTTCCATCCCGTTGAGCAGGACCTCCTCCCAGCGCGAGTCATCCTCGCGTTCCTCCTTCGGGAGCGAATCGCCTGGCTCGGGCTCGGATTCCTCGAGTCGGTTTTCCAGCTCCGCGCTCGGGCTCTCCTGGATTTCCTCTTCGTCGTCCTCGATGAGCTCGAGGAACGGGTTCTGCAGCAACTCGGCCTTCAGGTGCTGCTGCAGGTCGAGCAAGGGCATATACAGCATATCCATCGCCTGATACAGGCGTGGGTTGGCCTTGAGCTCCTGGCCAAGCCGGACGGATTGCTGCATCCCACCCTTCACGCGGCTTCCTCAGTGAAGCGCGCGCGGAGGCGCGCGGTGAGTGTGGGGCCGAAGTAGATGGTCGAGACGGTGTCGTCGAAGATGAGGTCTCGCACGGGACCCGAGACCTTCACCTGGCCATCGAACATAATGTACGCCCGATCCACGATGTCCAGCGTCTGCTCGACATTATGGTCAGAGATGAGGACGCCGATGCCGCGATCCTTGAGCGAGGCCACGATGCTCTGGATGTCGTGGACGGCGATGGGGTCTACGCCGGCGAACGGCTCGTCGAGCATCATAAACTTCGGCTCCGTGACGAGTGCGCGCGTGATCTCGAGGCGCCGCCGCTCACCGCCGGAGAGCGCAAACGCCTTGCTCTTGCGGAGGTGCTTGATCTTGAGCTCGTCGAGCAGCGTCTCGAGGCGCCGCTCGCGTTCCGCCTTGTCGAACGGCAGCGTCTCCAGGATGGCGAGGATGTTCTCCTCGACGGACAGCTTGCGGAAGATGCTCGGTTCCTGCGACAGGTAGCCGACGCCGCGTCGCGCGCGCTGGTACATCGGCATCCGCGTGATATCCGCGCCGTCGAGCGAGATCCGGCCAGCGTCGGGCGGGATTAGTCCCGCAATCATATAGAATGACGTCGTCTTGCCCGCACCATTGGGACCGAGCAGGCCGACGATCTCGCCCTGCCGCAGTTCGATCGCGACGTTGTTGACGACGTTGCGCTTCTTGTACGTCTTGACGAGGCCGCTGGCCGCGAGGAGGCTGCCCCCCTCGACTGGCCCGCGCCGGCGCGGAACGGCCGGTTCGACGGCGATCGCGTTCAGGGCGGCAATCCATTCGTCGCGCGCCGTGCGGGCGGCGTCGCCGGCCTCAGGGCTCAGGGCCACCGGGGACACATCGTCCAGCGGCTCCGGCAGGGCCGCCACCGCGTCCTGCGCCACGAGGCGCGGGAGCACCGTGCGCACGAGATGCTGACGCACCTCGTCCGAGCTCAGGCGGCCCGCTTCACTCTGGGTGTCGCGCCCCTCCTGATCGAGCGCCTGCAGGTAGTCACCACGGTAGGCCACCACGACGTCGCCGAAGCGGGCGCGCCCAGCCTCGTCGGCCTGCTGCGTGATGGCCAGCAGGCAGAGGGCGGCAGAGCGATCGCCCGCGGTGAGGCGCTGTGCGAGATCCTTCACGGCTTGCGTTCTCCGCGCGGGGTACCCGCGGGCGGTGAGGGGGGAGTCGGCGGCGCGGTCGGTGCGCCGGTCGCGGCAATGGGCTCGAGATACAGCCCGGAGGCCGCTTCGCTGACGGTCACCGTGGACATCTCGCCCTCGGCGAACCGCACCGTGATGCTGCGACCTCGGTTGTACGAGAGGATGGGCTTGCCGCGCTCGGTCCCCGAGGGCGGTTGCTGGTAGAAGGCGCGGGCGCCGCCGACAGCATCAATCTGTCGCATCCGTGTCTGCGACTCGCCGGAGAGCGAGTCCGTCGCGCGCTCGAACCGTGCGTCGATCGTGTCGCCGAGGATCCAATCACGCTCCGTGGAGATGATGCGCGCCGTGTCCGGCACGGAGTAGGCGATGGCACGGCCGATCGCGTGTACGCGCTCGAGCTCCTGCCCCGGCATCGTAATGTCCATCGAATCCGACTCGATGTCTTGATTCGCGCTGACCGCGCGGGCGCGGCCCCCCCAACTGAACACGCGCTCCATCTGCTGCTCGCGCAACCGAAGGTCGATGGTGTCGGCCGTCAGCGCCAGCGAGTCACTCGTGGCCTTCCCCTCTCCCGCCGCCAGCACCCGCTCGAGCTGACGGTCCTTGGACCACATATCCACGACGATCCCGACCAGCGTGAACTCCCGCTCCCCGCGGCCGACGATCTTGGGGTCGCGCAGCAGGCGCGCGAACTCGATTCCGTTGTCGAGCGTCGCCGAGTCCGAGGTGGCGCGCATATCGCTGCGTTCGATGACGACCGCGCCCGACGCCCACACGAGCGAATCGTTGAAGGAATAGATGCGGTTCGCCGTGATGTCTGTGGAATCGCCGTCCGTTCCCGGCGTGCCACCGGACTCGGTGGGGCTGATCCGCATAAACGGGCGCCCGGTGGCGATCAGCGTCGGGTGGTCGCGTAGGCCCGGCTTCACGCGGAAGTACTCGAACTGCGGGCCGGCAAAGCGGGTGCCCGAGGGCCGCACGCCGCGTACGTTGCCTTCCGCGACGATGCGCTCCTCGCGCGTGTAGTAGAACATCTTGTCCGACGTGATGCGCACCCGCGATTCCGTGTACCGCACGTTGTGGTACAGGATCAGCAGCCCCCGGTCGGCAAAGTGTTCCGCCGAGTCGGCGAGCAGCCGGTTATCCTGGCCCTCGCAGGTCGCGTCCACACCGCCACCGATGTAGGTGTTGCGGCCCCCGAACTCGCTGACGATGGTCTGCATCCGGGTGGTCGTCACGCCGCTCCGCACGACACCAGTAATGACAATCTCGCAGGGCCGGCGGTCCTGCGCCGAAAGCAGCGCGGGAACGCAGAACGCGAGGCCGGCGAGTGCGCGGCGCATCCGCATCACGGATTCGACAGGTTGACGGTGCCGCCGCGCCCACGGTTCAGGCGACGCACGGTGAACACGCTGAGGTTCGGGTCCGTCTCGAATCCGACGCCGCGCATCTCCTTGCCGTCCGGTTCCGTCATCACGAAGGCGGAGTCGGACGTGATCTGATTCCGATTCGCCTCGAACCGGATCATCGGGGACTTGAGCACCCGGCCGTCCACGGAGGTGACGACCACGTTGCCCCAGGCATCGAGGTTGCCGGTGCGTGAGTCGTAGTTCGCCCGCTCGCCCACCATCGTGGCGTCCTTGGAGCCCTGCGCGTTGAAGAAGTCCCCGGACACGACGCGCATCGCGATGCGCGCGTTCTGTTCGAGGAACAGCGTGGTCTCCGCAAACACCTCCGCGCGCAGCAGGCCGGCGTCGGTGACCAAGGTGCGCGACTGGAAGGCCACCTGATCGGCGGAGTCGAGGAAGCTGGCCGCGCCGGTGGCGAGCGTCTGGCGTTCGACATCGGCGCAGGCGCCGCCGATCACCGCCGCGAGAATCACTGCGAGGGGCGCTCTCACGCCGCCCCCGCGCGCATCAGGTCGTGCAGGTGCACGACCCCGACCACCTTGCCCGACTCGTCTAGCACCGGCAGCGCGATGATGCCCTTCTCTTCCATTCGGTGCACGGCCGCGCTGGCGAGCTCGTCGGCACGGGCCGTCTTCGGCGTCCGCGTCATCACCGCGGAGACTGGCGTCGCCATCACGTCGCCGTCGCCCTGCAGCAGGCGTGTGAGGTCCCCGGTGGTGATCACGCCCGCGAGGTGCGCGTCGCCGGTGGTGACCATTGCCAGGCCGCGTTCCTTAGCGAGCACGACGATGGCATCGCGCATCGTATCGCGATCGGACAGTGTGTGCAGTCCCTCCGCGATCATCACGTCGCGCACGCGCAGCAGCAGCTTACGGCCGAGCGAACCACCCGGGTGAAACTTCGCAAAGTCTTCACGCTTGAATCCCTTCTCCTCCAGGAGGGCAACCGCGAGCGCATCGCCGAGGGCCAGCGCCAACGTGGTGCTCGTCGTCGGTGCCAGGTCGTGTGGACAGGCTTCTTCCTTGACCCAGCCGTCGAGCGCGACGGTGCTGTTGCGAGCCAACGTGCTCTCGGCGTTCCCGGTGATGGAGATGCAGGGTACCCCGAGGCGCGTGAGCTGCTCCAGCAGCGGCAGGAGCTCCTGCGTCTCGCCGCTCTTGCTCAGCAGCAGCGCGACATCCTGGCTCGTGACGATGCCGAGGTCCCCGTGCACGCTTTCGGTCGGGTGCAGGAAGTACGCGGGTGTCCCGGTGCTGGTCATCGTGGCGGCGATCTTCCGGGCGATGAGACCGGACTTCCCGATGCCGGTGACGATCACACGGCCGGTACTGGCGCGGATGAGTTGGACGGCGCGGGCAAAGGCGTCGCCCAAGCGGGCGGCGGCGCCGTCAATGGCATCGCGCTCTAGGGAGAGCACGCGGCGGCCGCGCTCGACGATGCGGGCGGTATCGGTCACGCGCCCTCCGCTCGGGCGGCCACATACCGCTCCACCTGCGTGTCCCACTCGCCGCGCGCGCGCAGGAGGAGTTCGCAGAACTCGCGCACGGCGCCGTGGCCGCCGCGCTGCGTGAGCTGCACGCGGGCGGCGGCTCGCGCCTCGGCGCTCGCGTTCGCCACGGCGACCGGGAGGGCGACGAGGCGCATCACGCCCAGGTCGGGCAAGTCGTCCCCTACAAAGGCGACCTCAGACCAGTCCACGTTCCGGCGGCGGAGGATCTCGCGCAACGCGGGCACCTTGCGTGCCTGCTCGTCCTGCACGAGGTCATCCACGGCAAGCTCCTTGGCGCGAAGCGCCACGCTCTCCGACACCCGCCCTGTGACGATCGCCGTCAGCAGCCCCGCTTGCTGCAGCATCTTGATGCCCAGGCCGTCCTGTATGTCGTAGCGCTTGAGCTCGACGCGCGCGCCGGCGACGTCGCCGAGGATCACGCCGCCGTCGGTCAGGACGCCATCCACGTCGAAGCAGACGAGGCGGATCCGTGCGGCGAGCGCGGCGTCAACGCTCGGGGCACCGGAGGGTGACGGCATCGCGGGTGAGAGGATCACGAACGCGACAGCTCCCAGATGGCCACGCACTTCTCGACCAGCGCGTCGAGCTCGTGCAGCGGGATCATATTGGGGCCGTCGCTCGGGGCGTGATCCGGATCGGGGTGCGTCTCGAGAAACAGTCCGTCCACACCGGCGGCGCAGGCCGCGCGTGTGAGCGCCGGAATGTGCTCTCGCAACCCGCCCGAGGCGCCGCCCTGTCCCTTGCCCGGCTGCTGCACGGAGTGCGTGCCATCGAAGATCACTGGCGCGTCGCACGCGGCGCGCATCCGCGCGAACGACCGCATATCGACCACGAGATCGCCGTAGCCCATAAATGTCCCGCGTTCGGTGACGGCAACCTCGCCCGCGGAGTCCGCCGCCCCTGGCGGACAGGACGCGCGCACCTTGCTCACGGCGCCGGCCATCCCCTCGGGGTGCATCCACTGGCCCTTCTTGATGTTCACGGCGGTGCCCGTGCGGCCGGCGGCTTCGAGCAGGTCCGTCTGGCGGCAGAGGAACGCCGGGATCTGCAGGACGTCCACGGCCTCGGCGGTCATCGCGCACTGCGCGGGCAGATGCACGTCCGTGAGTACCGGCAGGCCCGTGCGCTCGCGCACGCGTTCGAGCGCCCGAAGGCCGTCCTCGATGCCGGGGCCGCGGAAGGCGCCGGCGTTCGAACGGTTGGCCTTGTCGAAGCTGGCCTTGAAGATGATCCCGCCGGGAACCTTGTGCGCCAGCTTGGCGAGATGGTCCGCCACGCGAAACAGAATCTCATCCGTTTCGATCACGCAGGGGCCGGCGATCAAGAACAGTCGGTCGCGCGGAAACGTGGCGTGATGCATCTCAGTTGGCCTCGGCCAGTTCGGCGCGTGAGCGCGCCCGCACCGGGGAGGACGTCGCGTGCTGCGCGGCGGCCGCCACGAACGCCGAGAACAGCGGATGCGGCCGCGTGGGGCGCGACTTGAGCTCCGGGTGGAACTGGCAGGCCACGAAGTGCGGATGGTCGACGAGTTCGATCATCTCCACCAACGAGCCGTCGGGCGAGAGCCCAGCGAGCCGCATTCCAGCCGCCTGGAATTGGTCGCGGTACTGATTGCTCACCTCGTAGCGGTGGCGGTGGCGCTCCGACACCTCGGGCTGGCCGTAGATCTCGGCGGCGCGCGATCCCGGCTTGAGTCGGCAGGCGTAGGCGCCCAAGCGCATCGTGCCGCCCATATCCTTCACGTTCTGCTGACTCTCGAGGAGCGAGATGACCGGATGCGAGCACTCCGGCGCGAACTCGCTGGAGTTTGAGTCGTCGAGGCCGCACACGTTGCGCGCGAACTCGATGATGGCGACCTGCATTCCCAGGCAGATGCCGAAGAACGGCGTCTTGGTCTCACGGGCGGCGCGGATGGCCTCGACCATCCCTTCGACGCCACGCACGCCGAAGCCGCCGGGCACGAGGAGACCGTCGAAGTCGGCGAGTAACTGCCGGGCGCGCGCCGGATCGGTGAACAGATCGCTCGAAGTCCAGGCGATCTCCACGCCGACGTCGTTCGCGATGCCGCCGTGAATGAGCGCCTCTTGGACGCTCTTGTATGAGTCAGCGTAGTCCGTGTACTTGCCGACAATGCCGATGCGGACCTTGCGCGGCGGCGCGATGACGCGTTGCACCATCGTCGTCCACCGTGTGAGGTCAGGCGCCGGCGTCTCGAGGTTGAGCTTGCGGCAGACGAGGTCGTCGAGCGCCTGCTCGCGGAATGACAGCGGAATCTGGTAGATCGTCGCCACGTCACGGCTCTCGACCACGGCGCCGAACTCGACGTTACAGAACAGCGCGATCTTGCGCTTTACGTCCTCGGCTAGCGGCCGCTCGGTCCGGCAGATGAGCACGTCGGGCTGGATACCGATTTCCATCAGGTCGCGGACGGAGTGCTGTGTCGGCTTGGTCTTCACCTCGCCGGCTGCCGCGATGTAGGGCACCAGCGTGAGGTGCACGAACAGCGTGTTCTCGCGGCCCACGTCGTGGCGGAACTGACGGATCGCCTCGAGGAACGGCAGCGACTCGATGTCGCCTACCGTCCCGCCGATCTCGACGAGCACCACGTCGTTGTCCGGCGCCACGCGGCGCACCGCGCTCTTGATCTCGTCGGTGATGTGCGGGATGACCTGCACCGTGGAGCCGAGGTATTCGCCGCGCCGCTCCTTGGTGATGACGTTCGAGTAGATGCGGCCCGTGGTGATGTTGTTGGCCTGCGTCAGCGAGCGGTCGAGAAAGCGCTCGTAGTGGCCCAGGTCCAGGTCCGTCTCGGCGCCGTCATCCGTCACGAAGACCTCGCCGTGCTGGAACGGCGACATCGTGCCGGGATCGACGTTGAGATACGGGTCCAGCTTCATCATCGTGACACGGAGTCCGCGCTCGACGAGCAGTCGGCCCAGCGAGGCGGCCGCGATACCCTTGCCGAGCGACGAGACCACGCCGCCGGTGACGAAGATGTACTTGGGGGATCCCAGCGAAGAGTTCGGAGTCATCGGGCGGCGGGTGCGGTGAGCGTATTCCAGTGCGCGTTGGCGCGCACCAGGTCGTCTTCGGTATTCACTTCGCCCCAGGACGGGGCGTCTACGATTGCCACGCCCATCGCGAGACCGGCGGCGAGGGCGCGGAGTTGTTCGAGCTTTTCGACGAGTTCGAGCGGGTGCGGCGGCAGCGACACCCAGCGTTCGAGCGCCTCGCGACGGGCGGCGTAGATGCCCATATGCTGGTAGGTCAGGGCATCACGCGTCGCCGCATCGCCGGCGTCGCGCAGGTGCGGAATGGGCGAGCGCGAGAAGTACATCGCGCGGCCGGCGTCATCCAGGACGACCTTCACGCAGTTCGGGTCGTCGAGGATCTGCGGGCCGCGACGACCAGCCGCCGTGCCGAGGTCGAATCCGCGGTCGCGGACCATCGTGATGGCGCCCGCCATCGCGTCGCCGCGCATAAAGGGCTCGTCCCCCTGCACGTTCACGACGATGTCGTGCTGCGCGTAGTCCGGGTGCCGGGCCACCTCGGCGACTCGATCGGTGCCGGAGGGGTGCGCCTCGGAGGTCAGGAGCACGTCTCCGCCCGCCGCGCGGACGACTGCCGCGACTTCCTCCGCCTCGGTCGCCACGACGACTTGGTCCGCGAGTCCGAGCGAGCGGACGCGTTCGAGGACGCGGACTACGAGGGGGGCGCCGCCTAGCTGCCGGAGGGGCTTTCGGGGGAGTCGGGTGGCCCCGAGTCTCGCGGGGATCACGGCCAAGGTGCTCACGTCAGCACCGTCGGGCGGGCGGCGGCGGATGCAAAATCCACGCCAGACGAATCTATGGGGCGCCCGCAGGGGAACAAGAGGGCATCACAAAACTTTGCGGGGTCAGGGCTTCCGGCCCTGACCCCGCGTTCCATCTCACGGCCGTTTCCTAGCGGAAAATGCGCGGCAAGAAGGAGATGCCCCGCAGGGTCACCGAGGGCACGATCACGAAGTTCCGCTCCCGGATGCCCAGGGCGGACTCGTCGTAGTAGATGGCCAGCTCGGGGGTGATGCCTCGGTCTCGGGTCCCCATCTGGACGCCGAAGAAGGCCCCTGTGCTCGGCGTGTCCCGAAGGGCGCCGGTCGAGAGCGGGAAGGTCTGAATGATCCGAAGGCCGCCGTAGGGGATCGAGGAGCCGCGCTTGCCGGCGGACCACAACATCGTGCCTTCGACGAGCCCGTGGTTGGCCCAGTTCACGATGCCCGCACCCCACATCGTGGAGAACCCCGCGCTGTCCGGATTGGCCGCGCCCACGTGACGCCGCTTGTAGTTGATCACGAGCCCACTCGCGCTGGTCACCCGCAGTCCAACGTCGGAGCGGTCGGTCAGGCCGAACCGGATCTCCTGATCGGACATCGCGTAGTTGCTCGATGCGCCTGTCGTGCCCGTGCTGTCATCGAATGGCGCGGCACCGCCAAGTACGAAGCCGCCCGTGGTGGTCCGGAAGGTCTCGCCCTCTGGCACGGTCTGGGCGCCTTGTCCCACAGTGTACGGAAGGCACGCGGCGCCGGCGAGCGGCACGAGCAGCACTACGAGGCGGAGAATGGAGCGACTCATCAGTGACGTGTCCTTTGGGTGAGGGAGTGGTGACGTCAGCTACCCTGGGGGCAGCGGCGGCTCAATACGATATCGCACGGCATACGGTACATCCAGCGAGTCGCGTTCTACACCCCAGACGGTGTTCCCGTGCATCCGCAACAGCCGCGTCCGCGCCGGCGGCCGTACTCGCCCTAGGTAATCGCCGTCCGGGGCAAACACGTCGAAGAGAGGTGGCTCACGGGTCGTGAGCACCACCCTCGGCGGAGCACCCGGGTCGGGTACGGGCAGCTCGTCAACGGGAATCGGCTCGCCTGCTGTGTAGAGGCGCACCCACACGCGGCCATCCTCTCCCGCGAGGAGCTCGCGGTACGCGGGCTTGGTGGACGGGATGTCGGGTCCGGTCCAGTTCCAGCTCGGGTCGAGCCGCCGCATCGTCTGCTCGATCTGCGCGCGACGCTCGCTGGACTCCGTGCCGGACACGGGAACGGGCACGTAGGCCCGTTCCACGCGGGTGGGCTTGCCGGTTGGCGGCAGGAGATAGAAGACGTAATGCCCGCCGGGTCCGGCCAGCAGCCCGCCGAGCGGCGTGGGGCGAGCGTCGGACCCGCCGCCCCAGGGGAGCGTCGTCGAGGTGGTCGATCCTCCGTCAGGCGTCTGGGCCGACAGCGTCGCCGGTTCCGGGCCCCACATCGGAATGACGAGCGTGTCGCGCACCGCACCCGCCGCGTCGAGCACCACGTAGCCGGCCTCGGCGATCTCGCCGCGCTCGCCACGCTTGAGCATTGTCCACACGGCGAGCGTGCCGTCGGCGTTCGCCGTGAGCCCATCCTGCAGGAACCAGCCGCTGACGCTGAGTCGCACCTGCCGGAGAAAATCACCCGCGTGGTTGTAGCGAATCAGTCGGCCACCGGGCGCATCCCAGAAGATCCAGTCGCCGTTGGGCGCTATCGCGATACCGTTCAGGTGCCCGTGCTCACCAGGTCCCCCGCCCTTCCGTCCCACCTGACGCACGAACGCGCCGGTGCTGTCGAACAGGCGCACGGCCTGCGCTTCGCCGTCGTACACGAGCAGTCCGCCGTCCCGTGTGCCCGCGATGGCGTCGATCGAACCGAACGTGACCTCCTCCGCCCCTTCAAGGGCACCTACGCGCAGCTCGGCGACGAGGCGGTGCACCATCGCTTCGGGCACCTCACCGTCCACGCGCACGCGGATGGTGTCGGTCGTCGAATCGCGCGTGACGGTCCACGGTGAATCGGATGCAGGCGGAGCGTCGCCGCGGCAGGCAGTGAGTGCAACGAGCGCACCGACGATGAGCCGCTGTGCGACGCGAGAATGTACTGTCGGCCTGCACCGCATCAACGTGCTCCGCTCAAGGTGAGGAAGTTCGCCAGCATTCGCCGCCCTGTGGGGGTGCCGATGGACTCGGGGTGAAACTGGACGCCGAACACCGGATGCTCACGGTGGCGTACTGCGTGAATCTCGGTCGGATCGTCCTGTGCGGTCGCCGTCACGCGGAGCGCTGCGGGAACGTCCGCGTGCCGAAGGACGAGCGAGTGATAGCGCATCACCTCGGCGGGCGACTCGATCCCTTCGAACAGCTCCTGGCCATCGTGCACGACGCGCGATGTCTTGCCGTGCATCACACCACGCGGCGCGCGAATCACGGTGCCGCCGTAGGCCTCGCCGATGGCCTGATGTCCGAGGCAGACGCCGAGCATCGGTACGTGCGCGCCGAAGCGCTGAATCACGGGAATGGTGATGCCCGCATCGCGCGGCGTTCCCGGACCGGGCCCAAGCACGATCGCCTGCGGCGCCAGAGCGGCCACCTCGTCGAGCGTGACTTGGTCGTTCCGCACGACGCTCGGCTCCGCACCCAGCTCCCCGAGATACTGCACAAGGTTGTAGGTGAAGGAGTCGTAGTTGTCGATGACGAGCAGCATTCGATGCCCTGGCCTAGCCCCGCGGGTGATACTGCCGATGCACTTGCCGCAGATGCTCGCGATCAATGTGCGTGTACAACTGCGTGGTCGAAATATCGCTGTGCCCGAGCATCTCCTGCACGGCCCGGAGGTCCGCGCCGCCCTCGAGCAGATGCGTGGCAAAGCTGTGTCGCAAGGTGTGCGGCGTGACCGGCTTCTGGATGCCCGAACGCTCCACGTATTTGCGGAGCAACGTCCAGGCGGTCATCCGCGAGAGCGGTCGCCCGCGTGAGTTGAGGAAGAGTCGCCCCTCGCCACTCCCCCGCTCGAGCCGCGGACGCAGCTCGCGCAAATAGATGCCGACCGCGCCCGCTGCCTTCCGGCCGATCGGCACGATGCGCTCCTTGCCGCCCTTGCCGAACACGCGCACCACCAAGTCGTCGAGCAAGACGTCCTTCACCGCCAGCGAGCACCACTCGCTGACGCGCAGCCCCGCCCCGTACGCCAGCTCCAGCAGCGCGCGATCCCGGAACGCGAACTCATCGTCGAGCGTGACGGAGTCAATCAGCCGCTCGACTTCCGCGACGCTGAGCACGTCAGGCAGCGTGCGCCAACCGCGGGGCGTCTCGAGCTTCTCGCTGGGATCGCTCGTGACGATGCCTTCGCTGAGCAGGAAGCGATACCAGGTGCGGATCGCCGAGATGCGGCGTCGAATGGTCGCGGCCGACATCCCGAGATCCTTCTGGGCGTAGACCCACTCGCGCAGATGCGCCGCGGTCAGCGCTGCCGGCCCGGCCACCTTGTGCCGCTCGTTCGCCCACGTGACCAGCAACGAGAGGTCGCGGAGGTACGCCTCGGCCGTGCGCGCGCTCGCGCCCTGCTCCAGCTCGAGAAACTCCTGGAAGCGCTCGAGCAGGAAGCGGCGGGCGACGTCGTCCGTGGCGGTGGTGCTCACGCCACGGAATCTATTGCTTCGTGCGCGCGCGCCTGCGCCAGAGCCACCAGCCGAGGCCGCCGAGCAATACGGCGAGGCCGGCCGCCCCGATGCCGGCGTCGCGCGCGAAACTCGTGAGAGCGGCGCGCACGCTCTCCCAGTCCGAGCCGACCTTGAAGGCGATCCACGTGATCGCGCTGTACCAGAGGGCGCAGGCGGTCAGCAGAATGAGCAGGAATTCCCAGAGCGGGACGCGCAGGGCTCCTGCCGCCGCCGGCGCCATCGCGCGCACGCCGGGAATGAAGCGACTCAGGAACAGCGCGACCCAGCCGTACTTGCGGTACGCATCCTCGATCAGGTGCTCACGCCGTTCGGCGCGTTCCTCGGACTTTCGAAAGCCGTAGCGTCCGAGCTGATGCGTGAGGAAGTCGGCACCGTAGCGACGCCCGATCCACCACGGCACGACGTTCCCGATCACGCTGCCGAGGACCACGAAGAGCGTGGTCGGGAACCAGGCACCGCCAGCACGCGCCGAGAGAAACGCCAGGAAGGCGGCGGCCGCGTCGCCCGGCACGAAGGGAATCACGCCCTCCACGAACGCCGCGGAGAACACCAGACCATAGAGCTCTTCGGGCGTGAGTCCCGTCAGCCAGCCGACGAAGGGCTGGAGGAACTCAGGCAATGCGGGCGAGCGTCGCGACGGCGATGGTCGCGATGCCCTCCCCGCGGCCGATCCATCCCATCCCCTCGTTCGTCTTGCCCTTCACCATCACGTCGTCCGGGGGGATGCCGAGCGCCGCGCCGAGCTTCTCGCGCATCGCCCCACGATGCGGACCGATCTTGGGCGTCTCGGCGATGATGGTCACGTCGGCCTGCACGGCGGCCCAGCCGGCGGCGCGCACGCGCGCCACGGCGAGCTTGAGCATCTCGATGCTGTCGCGTCCCGCGTTCTCGGCCTTCGTGTCGGGAAACATCTCGCCGATGTCACCGAGGCCCGCGCCGCCGAGGATGGCGTCGGTGAGGGCGTGGCAGACGGCGTCGGCGTCGGAGTGGCCGGTGCAGCGCACGGGCGCCGGGATCAGCACACCGGCCAGCAGCACGCCGTGTCCCTCGGCAAAGCGATGCGAATCGTAGCCGATACCGACGCGAATCTGAGGCGCCACGGTGCGCTCCGCGGCCTTACGCCGCGACCGGAGCGGGCGCCGGCTCGATGAGTGTGTAGTCCTGCCTGCGGCGGCGCGGGGTGAAGCCGGCCTCGCGAATCAGCGTCTCCATTTCGTCGATGCTGGTGCGGTGCGTCGTGTTCGCCGCCGACACCACGTTCTCCTCGAGCATCAGCGAGCCGAAGTCGTTGCAGCCGTAGTGCAGTGCCGTCTGGCCGACCTTCATTCCCATCGTCACCCAGCTGGCCTGGATGTTGGGGATGTTGTCGAGCACCGTGCGCGCGAAGGCGGTCGTCCGCAGGTACTCGACCGCGTCGGTCTTGGGTTGGTTGGACATCATCGGCGTGTTCTCCGGCTGCAGGGGCCAGCAGATGAACGCCGTAAAGCCGTTGGTGCGCTTCTGCACGTCCTTGAGCCGCAGCAGGTGCTCGACGCGCTCGGCGTTGGTCTCGCCGATGCCATACATCATCGTGCAGGACGTCTTGAGTCCCTCCTGGTGCGCGATCTCCATCACCTCGAGCCAGCGGTCGGCCCCGGCCTTCTTCTTGGCCACGATGTCGCGCACGCGTTGCACGAGGATCTCGCCGCCGCCACCGGGGATCGAGTCGAGGCCCGCCTTCACGAGTTCCTGAATGACGGTGCGCGCATCCATCCGGTACAGCGTCGACCAGAAGTCCACCTCGGACGGCGAGAAGCCGTGCACGTGAATGGG
>CAYPYY010000018.1:33445-35939 GCA_964414995.1 uncultured Gemmatimonas sp. | reverse complement strand
AGGACTCCTCGATCAACGAGGACATCGACCGGCTGCGCCTGCGTGCGACGTCGAGCCTGATGGAACGCGACGACGTCGTGATCGTCGCGACGGTGTCGGCGATCTACGGCCTCGGCGATCCCGAGACCTATCGCGAGGCGATGGTGCAGCTGCACGTCGGCCAGAAGATCGCGCGCGATGCGATTCTCAAGGCGCTGGTAGCGATCCAGTACGGTCGCAACGACGTGGCCTTTGAGCGCGGGACGTTCCGGGTGCGTGGCGACACGGTCGAGGTGCTGCCGGCGTACGAAGAGCAGGGCGTGCGCATCGAAATGTTCGGCGACGAGATCGAGCGCATCAGCAAGATCGATCCGCTCACCGGGCAGACGATCACGCCGCTGAAGCGAACGGCCGTCTATCCGGCCAAGCATTTCGTCACCACGCGGCCGACGCTCGAGCGCGCCGCCAAGGAGATTCGCGCGGAGCTCAGCGAACGGCTCGCCGTGCTCAAGGGCGCCGGCAAGCTGCTCGAGGCGCAGCGCTTGGAGAGCCGCACGAACTTCGACCTCGAGATGATGCTCGAGATCGGTACCTGCCCGGGCATCGAGAACTACTCGCGCATCCTTGCCGGCCGGAAGCCGGGCGAGCGACCCGCCACGCTGTTCGACTACTTCCCGGACGACTTCCTCGTCGTGGTGGACGAGTCGCACGTCACGCTGCCGCAGATCGGCGGAATGTTCAACGGCGATCGCGCGCGCAAGACGACGCTCGTCGAGTATGGCTTCCGCCTGCCCAGCGCGCTCGACAACCGACCGCTGATGTTCGACGAGTTCCTCGCGCTCACGCCGCGGGCCATCAATGTGAGCGCCACGCCGGGCGAACTGGAACTCAAGCTCTCCGAGGGCGTGGTCGTCGAGCAGGTCATCCGCCCGACCGGCCTGCTCGATCCGGTGATCGAGATCCGCCCGGTGAAGGGGCAGGTGGACGACCTCCTGCACGAGATCCGCCTGCGTGAGCGCAAGGGTGAGCGCGTGCTGGTCACCACGCTGACCAAGCGGATGGCCGAGGATCTCACGGACTACTTGGCGCAGGTCGGCGTCCGTGTGCGCTATATGCACGCGGACATCGATGCCATCGAGCGGATGGAGATTGTCCGAGGGCTGCGCCTCGGCGAGTTCGACGTGCTGATCGGCATCAACCTGCTGCGTGAGGGGCTCGACCTCCCCGAGGTCTCGCTGGTGGCGATCCTCGACGCCGACCAAGAGGGGTTCCTGCGCTCGGACCGTTCGCTGATCCAGACGGTCGGCCGCGCGGCTCGGCACGTGGATGGACGGGCGATCTTCTACGCCGACAAGATCACGGGCTCGATGCAGCGCTGTCTCGATGAGACGTCGCGGCGACGCGCCGTGCAGGAGGCGTTCAACCGCGAGCACGGGATCGTCCCGGCCGGCGTGCAGAAGTCGCTGGACCAGGTTCGGTTCAGCACGCGCGTCGCCGACGCCCGCGACGGCACACAGGAGCGCGAGGCCGAGCGCACGCGCGGCAAGAAGCAGAAGAAGGTGGCCGAGGCGCAGCGCGCGTACGGCACCGACGACTTGCCGGGCCTCGTGCAGCGGCTGGAAGAGGAGATGCGGGCCGCCGCGAAGAATCTCGATTTCGAGACCGCCGCGCGGCTGCGCGACGAGCTGTTCGACCTCAAGGCGGCGATGGGCGATGCTGCGCCGAAGGCCCGTGCCCGTCGCTGACCTCTCGTTGGCCGAGCTCACGGCGTGGGGTGAGGACTTCGGCCGCCGGCTCAACGCACCCGCGCTCATCGCGCTCTCCGGCGACCTCGGGGCGGGCAAGACGACACTCGTGCAGGCCATCGCCCGAGGGCTTGGCGTGCGCGACGACGTCACGAGTCCGACCTACGCCCTCGTGCATCGCTACGAGGGTGTCCGCGGCGCGATCTATCACCTCGATCTTTATCGCATCCGGTCACCGCGCGAGCTTGTGCAGGTCGGGTGGGGCGAGCTCCTGAGCGGCGACGACGTCGTGCTCGTCGAGTGGCCCGAGCGCGCGGGCGATGCGCTGCCGGCGCAGGCGCGCTGGCTCTCGCTTTCGCATCTCGACGGGCGGACGGATGTGCGGAGGCTCGAATGGACGGACTGACCCTGGCGCTGGATGCGTCGGCGGGCAGCGGGACGATTGCCGTGCTGCGGGAGGCGGTGGTCATCGCCCAGCGCGCGGTGGAGATGCGGAGCGAGGAGGAAGAGCGGTTCTTGCCCGCGGTGATCGCCACGCTCGCGGACGCGGGCGTGGCGCTGGCGGATTGCGCGCGCATCGTCTGTGGCGCCGGACCGGGCAGCTTCACCTCGCTGCGCGTCGTCGGCGCGTCGGCGAAGGGCCTCGCGCAGGGCGCCGGCCTGCCGCTGTTCGCGGTGCCCTCGCTGGCGCTCATCGTCGGGGCGAGTGCGGACACGATGCGCGCGGACTCACGATGGCTCGTTGTACTCGATGCCCTGCGCGGCGAACG
>CAYPYY010000018.1:17639-33345 GCA_964414995.1 uncultured Gemmatimonas sp. | reverse complement strand
CGTCACGCCGACGATCCGCGATGCCGATGCACCGGACGTGCCCGCCATCGTTGCCATCGAGCGCGAATCGTTCGGGGATCCGTGGAGCGAGAAGAGCTTCCGCTCCCTGCTTGGATCGCCCGCGTGTCGCTTTCGTGTGGCGGAGCACGACGGCCAGGTGCTGGGCTACGCCATTGCGTGGATTATCGGCGAGGAAGCGGAGCTGGCGAACCTTGCGGTGCAGCCATCGGGCCGACGCGCGGGTGTCGGTGCCGCGCTCCTCGATGACCTGCTGCAGGCCACCGATCGCGGGCGAGGCACGACGATCTATCTCGAGGTGCGCGCGGGCAACCACGCGGCGCAGGCGCTGTACCGCTCGCGCGGCTTCGTCGCGGCCGGTGTGCGCAAGGACTACTACACGCGCCCGTCCGAGGACGCGATGGTGATGCGCCGCGAACCGCGCACGGGTGCAAGCGTTCGGCCGGTGATTTAGCTTTCATCGGCAACTACGCGATGCGAAGACTTCCGCCGGCCGCCTGTAGCGTGCCTCCGCGGACTGACCCATACCAGGAGGCCACGTGAGCCGCAGCTTGAACAAGGTCACCCTGATCGGCAACCTCGGCGCCGATCCGGAGATCCGGACCACCCCGAACGGCAGCAAGGTCGCGCAGTTCTCGCTGGCGACCACTCGCACCTGGAATTCCAGCGCTGGCGAGAAGCAGGAGAAGACCGAGTGGCACAAGTGCGTCGCGTGGAACGCGGGCGCACGTGGCACCGGGCTCGCCGACATCATCGAGCGCTACGTCAAGAAGGGTGACAAGCTCTACGTCGAGGGGCGCATCGAGTACCGGCAGTACGAAGACAAGGACAAGCAGACGCGGTACGTGACCGAGATCAACGTGCGCGAGATCCTGCTGCTGGGTGGCGGCCGCGGCGACAGCGGCGCGGAGTCCTCGCGGCCCGCGAGGGCGGCCGCGGGCGCGAAGGCGGGCGACGCCGGGTTCTCGGACTTCCCCGAGGCGATGGACGGGGACGACGACCTGCCCTTCTAAGCGATTATCGCCGAGCGACTTAGGCGTCCCGGGCGGTCGAGGGCCAATGTGCCGTCGGCCGCCCTTTCGCTTGCGCCGCGAGGGCGGCACCTTTTTCGCCTGGGGAGGGCCGCGTGCCGGTACCTGCACTCCGACGTTTGGGCGTGTTGCAGGGGGCCGGGGTCGCTCGTCCACCCCTGAGACCGCCCCGGCGAGGGACTCGCGCCGGGGGCGATGCCGTTCCTGTCCCGCACCCGAGACTCGTCCGATGCGCCGCTTCCGCCATACTCTCGCGATTCTCTCCCTTGGCCTCGCGTTCGTACCCGCGCTGCTCGAAGCGCAGGGCGGCGGGCGCACGCACACGGTGCGGCGCGGCGACACCCTGTGGGACATCGCGCGCGAGTACCTCGGCGATCCGTTCAAGTGGCCCGAGATCTATCGGCGCAATCAGGACAAGGTGCAGGATCCGAACCTGATTTATCCCGATCAGGTGATCGTGATCGATGGCGATGTCGCCGCGACGCCGGGCACGCCGCCGGATATGCCGGTGGACACCACGGCGCCGCAGGTGGAGACGATGCCTGCAGGCGAGCCCCCCGCGATGACGATTTTCAATCCGGCGCGCTATCGTGTGGTGCGGTCGCAGCGGAGCTCGGTGGCGCTGCGCGAGGCGTCCACCGCGGTGCGCAACGGCGACTTCATCCAGGCGCCGTTCCTCTGGGATGGCATCGGTATCCAGGGCGCCGGCTCGATCGAGGCGACCACCTCGGCTGATGGCATCGGCGTCACGATGACGGATCGCCCGATTCAGCTCTATGAGACCGTGATTGTGAAGCTGCCGGAAGGCGCTGCGGGCAAGAAGAACGATCGTTTGATGCTCTTCCGCTACGGGCCGACGATTCAGGGCGAGGGGCGCGTCGTGATTCCGACGGGCCTGCTGCGACTCTCGACGGACGCCGCCGCTGGCCGCGCCCAGGCGATTGTCCTCACGAAGTTCGAGGACGTGTTCGCGACGCACGGCGTGACGGTCCTCGACACGCTGGTGGCGCGCCCGGGCGTGGTGCCCGCACGCGTGGAGTTCGGCCTCAAGACCTCGCTGGCGTACGTGTACGGCGATCCCGTGCTGCCCCCCGTCGGCCACCAGGTGATCTTTGCCGCTGGCGCCACGGAAGGCATCGTGCCGGGCGATCAGATCACGATGCAGGTCGAGTTGGGCAATGATGCTTCGGGCCAGCCGTTGCCGCCGCAGGCCATCGCGGTCGCGACCGTGACGCGCGTGACGCAGTGGGGCGCCAGCGCCATCATTGTCTCGCAGACGGATGGTGGCGTGCGCAAGGGGATGACGGCCGTCGTGACGGCCAAGATGCCCTGACGGCGCGGTAGGAGACGCGTCGCCCTCTCGATAACTTTGGTCGATGACAACACAGCACGCCCTCGTCACCGGCGGCGCGGGCTTCATTGGCTCGCACGTCGCAGACGCCCTCTTGGCGGACGGATGGTCCGTCACCGTTCTCGATAATCTCTCCAGCGGGAAGCGCGATCAGGTCCCTGCGGGCGCGCGCCTCGTCGAGGCCGACATTCGCTCGCCGGAGGCCGCCGCCCTGGTCCGCGATGGCGGCTTCGATCTGGTCTGCCATCTGGCCGCGCAGATCGACGTGCGCAAATCCGTTGCCGACCCGTCGTTCGACGTGGACGTCAACATCCGCGGCTCGCTCAACCTGATCGAGGCCGTGCGTGCGACCGGTCGCCGGACGCGCTTCATCTTCGCGTCCACAGGCGGCGCGGTGTACGGCGACTTCGTGGCGCCGCCGAACGTCGAGTCGTATGCGAAGGATCCGGAGAGCCCCTACGGCATCGCGAAATTCTCGGTGGAGCTCTATCTCGCGTACTACGCGCGCGTGCACGGGCTCGACTACATCGCCCTGCGTTTCGCCAACGTGTTCGGTCCGCGGCAGGACCCGCACGGCGAGGCCGGCGTGGTGGCCATCTTTTGCCAGCGCATCCTCAGCGGCGCGCCGCTCACGGTGTTCGGCGACGGCGGGCAGACGCGCGACTATGTCTATGTCGGCGACGTGGCGCGTGCGCACGTGCGCGCGGCGCGACACGCCACGATTCCCGCCGGCAAGGTGGACGATCGCGCCTTCAACCTCGGCACCGGGCGCGAGACCTCCGTCGTCGAGCTGGCGCAGTCGCTGATGCGCGCCGCGGGTCGGGACGTGCCGCTGCAGCACGCGCCGCCGCGTCCCGGGGAACAACGTCGCTCGGTGGTGAGTATCGCCAAGGCCGGCGCGGGCCTCGACTGGACGCCCCAGGTCGGGCTTGAAGATGGACTCGCGCGCACCTTCGCCTGGTTCCGGGACCGCTGATGCTCTTGTTGCAGATCAAGTCGGCCATTCCGTCCACGCGGCTGGACCTCGTCGCGAGCGCGTCGACCGAGACGAAGGTCGTGCTCGTCGTGCTCGCGGTGCTCTCGCTGCTCTCGTGGACCGTGATGCTGGCCAAATGGTCGGCGTTCCGCCGTGCCGAGCGCGACGGACGCCTCTTCCTCGAGGAATTCCATCGCAGCGCGCGGCTCGAGGAGGTCGCGGCGCTGGCCCAGCGGTCCCGCCCCAGCGCGCACACGCGCGTGATGCAGCGCGCCCTCGACTTTCTGACAGAGACGCGCCTCGTGCGCAGCGCCGACGGCGCGCCGGCGACGCTCTCGGCCTCGCAGGTGCAGGCCTTGCGCCTCGTACTCGATGCCGAGACCAACACCGAGCGCGACCGCCTCGGCACGTTCATTCCGACACTTGCGATGATTGGTTCGGTGAGTCCGCTGCTCGGTCTTCTGGGCACCGTGCTGGGCATCATCGAGGCCTTCCTTGGCGTGGCCCGCGGCGGCTCCGGCAATCTGGCGGCGATCGCGCCTGGCGTGGCCGAGGCACTCATCGCGACGGCCACCGCACTCGCCGTCGCCATTCCGGCGTACTTCGGCTACAACATCTTCGCGGCGCGGCTCAATCGCTTCGATGGCGACCTCGACGGCTTCGGATCGGAAGTGATTGCGCTGATGGCGCGCGAGGGGCGGCTCTAGGATGCGCCGCCGCGGTCGCGGTGAGCGCACGCCACTGCAGGCGGAGATCAACGTCGTCTCGCTGATCGACGTGATGATGCTCCTGATGATCATCTTTATGATCACCGCGCCGATGATGCAGGGCGGGGTGGACGTCTCCCTGCCGCGGGCCGAGGCGCGGCCGCTCAACGCCAAGAGCGCGCTCGTGATTTCGGTCACCCGCGACGGCCGCATCTTCGCCGACGAAGTGCAGCTCTCGCTTTCGGAGTTCCGGTCGACCTTCCGCACGCTCGCGCAGCAGGCGGGGCGCGAGGGTGTCTACCTGCGCGCTGACCGCAGGGCCGATTACGGCCGCGTGGTCGAGGTGCTGGCAATTATGCGGTCGTCAGGTGTGGGCAACGTCGGGCTCGTCGCCGAGCCAGAGGACGTCGAGCGGTGAGCGTCGCGGCCCGCCCCGACGGTCCGGGGCTCGGCTCCGGTTTCGCGCTCTCGCTCCTCGTGCACGCGGCGGTCATCGGGTCGCTGGTCGTCTGGAAGGCGGCGCCCGAGGCGGCGTTGCCGCCGATGTATCGTGTGGACCTCGTGGCGGCCCCTGCGGGTGAGCGCGCGGCCGGCGTCGTGCGAGAGTCACCACCCGCCACGGAGCCCACGACCCGCACACCACCCAAGGCCTCGACCCCTGAGCCAACCAAGGCCGCGCCGATTCGGCCGCCTGAGCGGGTGCGCCCACAGACGGCGGCCACGCCGAACATCACCGAGAATGCGCGCGAGCGCGTCGACGCGTCCAAGGCACCGACGGCCGCGGGCGGAGAGGTCGGGGGTGCCGGAACCGATGTCGCCACGGTGCGCACCGAGGGGATCGCGTTCCCCTTCCCCGGGTATCTCCAGAACATCGTTCGCCAGGTGGCGCTCAACTTCCGTCCGCGGAATCCGGGGGCGCTCAAGGCCGAGGTGTTCTTCTTCATTCGCCGCGATGGTTCCGTGACGGGATTTCGATTCGTCGTCCCGAGTGGAAACTTCGCCTTCGACCTCGAGGCCCAAGGGGCCATCGAGGCCGCCGCCCGCAACTTCGGTCCGCTCCCGGCGGACTTTTCCGACGATATCCTGCCTGTGACGTTCACGTTCGACCCGGCGCGGCTGCGATGAGCGCCGCGCGCTTGGTGCGCCTTGGCGCACTCGCCTTCGTTGGGCTCTTCGTGCAGGGCCTCGCGTCCGTGGCCGCCGCCCAGGAGGGCGTGCGCATCGGCCTCACCTACGCGCCGGGCACGCGTCCAGGCGTGTACGTCCTGCCGGCCCGTGGGACCCACGCCGACACGCTGCGCGCGATGATGGCGCGTGACCTCGATTTTGGCGATCGCGTCAGCGTCATCGTGGCCGACTCGGGGGCGCCACCCACGGGCGCGCTCAATTACGCGCTGTACGCGACCCTGGGCGCCGCTGCCGTCCTGCAGATCGCGGAACAGCCGCGCGGCCGCTGGCGCATCACGGTGCACGACGTGGCCGCGGCCCGCGTGCTGCAGAGCCGTGATTTTCAGTGGAGCGGCGAGCCGCTGTCGCCCGACTGGCGGATGTCGGTGCACGCGGCCAGCGATGAGGTGGAGCGCTGGATCACCGGCGTCCAAGGCGTGGCGGCGACGCGGATTCTGTTCAATCGCAGCGGCACGCTGTGGACGGTGGACTCCGATGGTGCGAACGCGCGACCTGTGCCGGGCGTCGGCAGCGGTCAGTTCCCCGCGTGGCATCCGAGCGGGAAAACGATCGCCTATACACAGTTCGCCGATGACGGATCGCAGGTGTTGGTGCGTGACCTAGTCGCCGGCACCGCGCGGCGCGTTTCGTTCGCCGCCGGGAGCAACTTCACGCCGACGTTCTCCCCGAACGGCCGCACCGTCGTGTTCGCGTCCGGAGTGGACGGCACCGACCTCTGGGCGGTCAGCCTCGACGGCAGCGACGGTCCGATGCGTGTGACCGTGGGCCGCGGCTCGGAAAACACGTCGCCGAGCTTCTCTCCGGACGGGCGCCGAATCGCGTTTGCGTCTGGAAGATTGGGTCGTCCCGAGATATATATCACAGACGCGGACGGAGCCAATCCGCAGTGGCTCACCACCACGGGATTCGGCGACCAGTCGTATCGGTCGGATCCGTCGTGGGCACCGGACGGCCGGCACGTGGCCTTCCAGACGCAGGTTGAAGGACGCTTTCAGGTCGCGACAATCAACTTGCGCGATCTCAGCGTGAAGCAGCACACGATCGAAGGCATCAACGAGCAGCCGTCGTGGGCTCCCGACGCGCGGCACCTCGTAATCACCTCTGATCGCTCCGGCACCCGGCAGTTGTGGGTGTTGGACACGGAATCCGGCCGACTGCGGCAGTTGACGCAGGGAGCCACGGCGCGGCAGGGGGCGTGGTCCCCGCGGCTCGCGACGGCGCCATAGCAGCAGAATTCACGTTTCGCGCGTACTAGCTGTAGGACTCACCTGTTTCCCAGAACTGAGGATACTTCGATGACCCGACGTCTTCCGACTGCCGCGATTGCCGTGCTGGCAATCACCGTCGCCGCCTGCACGCCGCGGACTCAGCCCACTACGACCACGGCGCCCACCACGGGTACGACTACGGCGGCGACCAGCGCGACGTCTGCGACGGCCGCGGCCGACTCCGCGCGCCGCGTCGCCGAGGCGAACGCGCGCGCTGAGGCCGAGGCCCGGGCGCGCCGCGAGGCTGCGGCTGCCGAGACCGCGCGCCGTGAAAGCGAGGCACGCGCCGCCGCGGCCGCCGCTGCGGCCGTGACCGCCGCCCGCAACACGATGGCTACGGTCATCTACTTCGACTTCGACCGCTCGGACCTGCTCGACGCCTCGCGCGCCGCGCTCGACGCCAAGATTCCGATCCTGCGCGCCAACCCGGCCATCCGCATTCGCATCTCCGGCCACGCCGACGAGCGCGGCTCCGATGCGTACAACGTGGCCCTCGGCCAGCGTCGTGCGGCCGCGGCCAAGCGCTACCTCGTCGATGCCGGCATCGCGGAGAACCGCATCGATGTGGTGAGCTTCGGTGAGGAGCGTCCGGTGATGATGGGGTCGACCGAAGAGGCGTGGTCGAAGAACCGTCGTGACGAGTTCGAGATCATCGTGGGTGGGGAGACGATCCGCGTCCCGTGATGCGCGGCGCTCGCCTCCGTGCAGTGCTCGCGCCGGTCGTCATCCTGACGACCGGCGCGTGCTTCGCCACCCGGAATGACCTGCGCATCATCCAGCAGGACCTGCAGGTGGTTCGCGCCGAGCGCCTGGCATCGGACTCGGCGGTGGCACGAATGATTGAGTTGGTGACGGCCGACCTGGCGCGTGTGAGCGCCGCACTTGCCGACGTGGCCGATACCGGCCGCGCGACCAGCGCGTCGGTCGTGCGCCTGCGGCGGGATGTCCGCGAGGACTTGCAGGCGATCTCGCGGCAGCTGCTGATGATCCAGGAACTCACCGGCCAGAGTCAGCGCCGCATTCAAGAGCTGCGTGCGGAGATGGAGGCGCGCGCGGCGGAACTGGCCGCGCCGGATCCGACGGTACCGCCGGCACCAGCGGTCGTGCCCCCGGGCGCGACCACCGCCCCCGGGGCCGCACCGACGTCTGGCGCAGCACCGGCGGCCACGCCGCCGGTCGCCCGGCCGCCGGCCACGCCCGGGCCCGCACAGCTCTATCAGATGGGCCAAGACCAGCTCCGCCGCGGTTCGATCACCTCGGCGCGCGGCGCCTTCACCGAGCTGCTGAGCAAGTATCCGACGTCGGATCTGGCGCCGGAGGCACTGTACGGCGTCGCCGAGACCTGGGCCGATGAGGGCAATGGCGTCGCCGCGGACAGTGTGTACGCGCTGGTCGTGCAGCGCTACCCGAGTTCCGAAGTCGCGCCGAACGCCCTGTACAAGCGGGCGAGCGCGCTGCGCAGCATCGGGCGCACGGAACAGGCGCAGGCGCTGTACCGCCAGATCGTGGACCAGTATCCGCGTTCGGACGCGGCGTTGCTGGCGCAGGAGTTTCTCCGAACCCGTCGGCCGTAGGGAGGAGGACCGGCTCGCCCCGGTCCCACGCCACGAATGAGCGCGTCGCGTCAAGCGGAGATGCCCTTTCTCGACCACCTCGAGGAGCTGCGCAATCGGCTGCTCTGGGTGGTCGGCGCGCTTGTCGTGTGTATGCTGGTCGCGTTTGCCGTCGTCTGGAACCTCGACGTCATCGGCGTGCTCGCGGCGCCCATTGAGCCGTTCCTCGGGGGCAAGCAGTTGGTGTACACGCACCCCGCTGATCCCGTCTCCATCGTGCTGAAGGTCGCCTTCGGCCTCGGGCTCGCGGCCGCCTCGCCGGTGATCGTCTATCAGGTCTGGGCTTTCCTCTCGCCGGCGCTGCACCCGCACGAGAAGCGCGTGGTGATCCCCGTGCTGATCGGTGCGACCCTTCTCTTCGCCGCCGGGGTAGTGCTCTGCGTCAAGTTCGTCCTGCCGGTGATGTTCGACGTGTTGCTGTCGTTCCAGAGCGATTCGTTGACGGCGATGATCACGGCGACGGACTATTTCTCGTTCACGGTGACGATGTGCCTGGCGTTCGGTGGCTGCTTCCAATTGCCGATCGTGGTGTTGGCGCTGACCGCGCTGGGGCTGGTCACGCCAACCGGCCTGGCGCGGTACCGCCGGCACGCGGCGGTGGGGTCGATGCTGGTCGCGGCGATCATCACGCCGGGCGACCTGCTGATAATGACGGTGATGCTGGGCGTTCCGCTCTACGGGCTCTACGAAGTGAGCATCGTGCTGAGCTGGTTCGTGCACCGCGCGCGGGAGCGGCGCGAACGGCAGGCCACGGGCTCGATCGGCGGAGCCGCCGCGTGAGTCTCCCGCCGTGGCCGCGCGCCGCGGCGAGGCTGGCGCTGCTGCTCTGCGTGGCCGCGCGCGTGGGGGCGGCGCAGCAGCCCACGCCGCAGCCAGGCACGCCGCGGCCGCTTCCGCCCAAGGTCGAGGCACCGCCGCCGCGCACCGCCGCGCCGACACCGCAGGCGGCCCGGCCCGCGGACCAGCGCAGCGGTGCCGCGCGCGACACCACCGGACGCGGCGGGCGCGACGATCGCAAGACGCTGATCAACTGGGCCCCAGACGATTCCGTGATGGAGGCCCTGCTCAAGCGCGCGGGCTATTCCGTCGTCCGATACCAGGCCGACACGGTCGGATTCGAGTCGAGGACGCGGACGATGTCGCTGGCGACGACGGACACGGCCAAGGCCGCGGTGCAGCGCGACTCGACGCTACTCGTAGCCCGGAACATCGTCTACAACGACAGCACCAAGATGATTGCCGCGCGGGGCGACACGATCGTGATGCGCGATCCCGCGCGTGGCGAGGACGTGACCGGGTTGATGGAGATGACCTACGACCTGGCGCGCCGCGAGGGGCGCACGCGCGACCTCTCCACCATTGCGAACTCGGGCGAGGACTGGCAGGTGCGGGCGCATCGCGCGGCCTTCGCCACCGACACGACCTCTGACCGCAACACGCTGTACGGGCGCGACGGACTCATCACGTCCTGCCTCGATTCGGTACCGCACTATCACTTCCTCGCCAAGGAACTGAAGCGGGTGAGCGGCAGTGTCATTGTCGCGCGGCCGGCCATCCTGTATGTCGCGGACGTCCCGGTGATGTGGCTGCCGTTCATCTTCCAGGACATCCGCACGGGGCGGCGCTCCGGCCTGCTGACGCCGCGAGCAGGGTTCTCCGAGGTGGTGCGCAATTCGCCGACCTACCGCCGCACCGTCGAGAACCTCGGGTATTACTTCGCGCTCACCGACTACGTGGACGCACAGGTCTCGATGGACTGGCGATCGCGGGCCCGCGAGACGGATTTCGATCCCGGCTGGGTGCGGCTCAATGGCGAGCTGCGCTATCGCTGGCTGAACCAGTTCCTCAGCGGCACGGTGGCGCTGTCGCGCAACTCGCTGTCGAACGGCTCGCGCAACACCGCGCTCAGCTGGTCGCACGTGCAGGAGTTCTCGTCGCGCACGCGGTTCTCGACCAACATCAACTACGTCACAAACACGCAGGTGCAGCGCCAATCGGTGATCAATCCGATGATGGCGCTGGCGACAATTTCTTCGCAGGCCAACTTCGCGCGCCAGCAGGGCCCGTTCTCCATCAATCTCGGCGGTACGCAGCGGCAGTATCCGGGGCGCGACCAAGTCGATCGTGACTTTCCGTCGCTGAACATCGCGTCGAAGCCGCTGACGGTGGGCGAGTGGTTCGTGGTCACGCCGACGTTCTCGTTCACGAATTCACAGCGCCTGAACCTCGACGCGATCGGCGACTTCACGTGGCGGTACGTGGACGGCCCGGGCGGGCTCGACTCCACGCGCCTGCGACGTGACTCGCGGAACACCTCGCTGAGCGTGGCCACGCCGTTCAAGATCTTCGACTTCCAGGTGCAGAGCGACTTCCGCTACACGGACAACGCGAACGACTTCCCCGAGATCAAGACCATCGCGGACCCGCTCGATCCCACGCAGTCCATCGACCGCGTGTATGCGCGGACCTACAAGTCGGCGATCGACTACAACGTGGCCGTCGGACTGCCGCAGTTCTTCAAGGGTAGCTGGAACTTTGCGCCCATCGTCTCGCTCTCGAACGTGGATCCGGCCGGCAGCTTCGTGCGCTCGGAGCGCACGTCCGGCGCGTGGGTGGGGCAGGCGAAGCGCTTCAACTATGGCGCCGGCGTCGCGCCGACGTTCTTCCGGTTGTTCCCCGGCATCGGCCCGGTCGAGCGGATGCGCCACGCCATCTCCCCGACGCTGACGTGGAGCTATTCGCCGGCGATCACCGTGAACCCCGACTACCTCGAGGCCCTGGGCAAGTCGCCGGTGGGTTACCTCGGCGGCCTGGCGCAGAATCGCCTGACGCTGGGGTTCGCGACGAACGTCGAAGCCAGGCTGCGTCCGCGCCGCGAGACGCGGCCCGGCGCCGGTCGCGACGCGCCCGTCGCTGATTCGGCGGTCGTGCAGGCCGGGGGCGCGGCCGCGCCGGCGGCGGGGGGCGCGGGCGGCACCGCCGAGGGGCGAAAGCTGCGCGTCGTCTCGCTGCAGTTCTCGCCCATCACGTACGACTTCGAGCGCAAGCGACAGACCGGCGGCTCGGGCTTCGCGACGGACCGCCTCGGCTACACCTTCCGGTCGGACCTGCTGCCGGGCTTTGACCTCGGCGTGGACTATTCGCTGTTCCAGGGCAGCGTGTTGAGCGACACGGCGGTGTTCAAGCCGTATCGTGAGTCCGTGCGCTTTGGGTTCGACCTCAATCGCAACTCCGCGCTCGTGCGCTACGTGAGTGGGTTGTTCGGGTCCAGCCTCACGCCGGGACAGGTGGGCACGGCTGACGATTCGCGTCGCGACGCGATGGGCGGTGGCCTCGTGTCTGGAATGATGCCGGGCGCGCAGGGAATGGGCAGCGTGACCGGCACGCGCGGTCGCGGGGCAGTGCAGGAGATTCCGACGGGCCAGGGATTCACGGCCAGCTTCTCCGTGTCGCAGCAACGGCAGCGTCCGCCAGTGGGTGGCCGCGTGGTCACGTTCGATCCGCGCGAGCAGTGCCGAGATCTCGAGGGGCAGCCCGCGTACAACTTCTGTATTGCGCAGGCGGAACAGAATCGCCCGACGGACCTCGACCAAGGCAACGGAACCGTGGGCGGTACGGTCTTCCGCGTCCCGCCGACGACGTCCGTGGGCATTCGCACGAGCTTTAACCTCACGCCGCGCTGGGCCGCGTCGTGGAACACGACGTACGACGTGGAGCGCAGCCAGTTCGCCGCGCAGGTGGTGACGCTGCAGCGTGACCTCCACGACTGGCGCGCGATCTTCGGCTTCACGCAGGCGCCAAACGGCAACTTCGCGTTTACCTTCTTCATCTCGCTGAAGGCGCAGCCCGAGATCAAACTCGACTACGACCGGCAGACGTTCCGGCAGCCGAACGTTCCGTTCACTCGCTAGCTCCCCCTCCCAATGCTCCAGCTCGACGGCCACTCCCTCACCATTGCCGACGTGGCCGCGGTCGCCGAGGGACGGCGTGGCGTCCGGCTTGCGCCAGCGGCGCGTGCGCGGATGGCCGCCACGCGTACCATCGTCGAGGGGCTCGCAGCGCGAGGCGAGGCGGTCTACGGCGTGACGACCGGGTTCGGCAAGCTGTCCGACATCGCCATTCCTGCGGATCAGCTCGCCCAGCTCCAGGTGAACCTCGTGCGGTCGCACGCTGCGGGCGTGGGACCGCGACTGCCCGTTCCGGCCGTCCGCGCGATGATGTTGCTGCGGGCCAACGTGCTCGCCAAGGGTTTTTCCGGCGCGCGCCCCGAACTCGCGGAGTTGCTCTGCGCGATGCTGGAGCAGGGGCTGCATCCGCCGATTCCTGAGCAGGGTTCCGTCGGCGCCTCGGGCGATCTCGCGCCGCTGGCGCATTTGGCGCTGGCACTGATCGGCGAGGGCACGTTGCAGCACGCAGGTGGCGAAGGCCCGGCCGCGGAGGTGCTGCGGGCGCACGGACTGGCGCCCGTCGCGTTGGCCGCGAAGGAGGGTCTGGCGCTGATCAACGGCACGCAGGCGCACACGGCCGTTGCCGCCTTGGCGCTGGTGGAGGCGCGGCGATGCTGGGATGCGGCGCACGCCGCCGGCGCCACCACGCTCGAGGCGTTGCTCGGCACGCCGACGGCGTTCGACGCGCGCATCCACCGCGCGCGCGGCCAGGTGGGGCAGCAGCGTTCGGCCGAACGAATGCTGGCGTTGCTCGCTGACAGCGAGATCCGCGAGTCGCACCGCGAGGGTGACAGCCGCGTGCAGGATGCGTACTGCCTGCGCTGCATTCCGCAGGTGCACGGGCCCGTGCTGCAGGCGATCGACTTTGCAGAGTCCCTGCTGTCGCCTGAGCTGAACGCGGCGACGGACAACCCGCTGGTCTTTGACGACGGCACGATGCTCTCGGGCGGCAACTTCCACGGTCAGGCCGCGGCGATGGCGCTCGATGTGCTAGCCATCGCGATGACGAACCTCGCGGTGATGAGCGAGCGGCGCACGGATCGTCTGGTGCACCCCGATCTCAACGAGGGGCTGCCTCCGTTCCTGACCCCGACGGCCGGGGTGAGCAGCGGATTTATGATGGCACAGGTGACGGCCGCGGCGATCACCAGCGAGTGCAAGATTCTCGCGCATCCGGCGAGCGTGGACACGATCCCGACGGACGGCAGCAAGGAAGACGTGGTGCCGATGGCGATGGGTGCGGCGACGAAGCTGCGCCGCATCCTGCACAACGTGCGGCACGTCCTCGCGGTGGAACTGATGTGCGCGGCGCAGGGCCTCGAGTTCCGACGCCCGCTGCGTGCCGGCGCGGGCGTGGAGCGGGTCTACGCCGCGGTGCGGGCGCGCGTCGCGCCGCTCACCACGGACCGCGTGCTCGGGCCGGACATCGAGTCGTTGGCCGAGGGCGTGCGACTCGGCGAGTTCGCGTAAGCGCCCTCAGGGGCGGCGACGGAACTCCATCGCGGGCGAATCATTCAGCCGCAGGGTCATCGCGCGGCCGCGCGCGTCAATGCCGAAGGTGACGTAGCTGAATCCGTTGCGCCCGTCGCCGAGTCGGCTGCGGAACGTGTCGTAGTGGAAGTGCTCGAGTTCGCCGCTGCCGTGCGGCGCCGTCCCGGTCGCGATACGCAGGCGGCCGGCACTGACACTCACCACCGTGGTCCCGTACACGCGATGCTCGTAGGTGCCCGCATACTGGTCTAAGGCGAGCGAAGGGCGGGTGCCCGCGACGCGGGTGGAGTCCCGCTGCGCCACGGCGCGCGCGACGCGCGCATCGCGTTCGTCGTAGATGCGCTTGAGCTCGCTGAGCCAGTCGCGGCGCGGCGCATCGGTCCAGAGGTCGATGACCTGCCAGAGCAGCGCGTGGCGAAACTCCTCGTGGTCGCGGTTCGCGAAGACGAAGACGCCCAGTCGCTCGCTGTGGACGAGGCCGACGATCGCCGTGCGGCCGGAGATTGAGCCGGTATGCATCTGCACGTTGCGTCCGCGATAATCCTGCTGGAACCAGCCAAGTCCGTAGGTCATCCAGCGGGGCTGCGTGAGGGCGATGCTCGGATAGAACTGCGCGGCCGGCACGACCGTCTGCGGGGCGAAGAGCTCGCGGTACGCGGACTCCGAGACCAGCCGACGACCATTCACGCGCCCGGAGTCAAGCAGGAAGCGCAGCCAGCGCGCCGCATCCTCGGCGGTTGACCAGGCCGAGCCGGCCGCCGCGACGGGGTCCACGGGCACCTCGTCGATCCGGCGATTCTCGGTACCGAAGAGCCAATGCGCCGCCGAGGTGTTGGGGTCACGCAGCGCCTGGGTCGCGGCGAGCGTGGCCGTGGAGCGCGTCATTCCGAGCGGCGCGAAGATGCGCGACTCGACGAACTGCGCCCACGACATTCCGCTGGCCGCGGCGACGACCTCGCCGGCCGCGTGGTACATCACGTTCTGGTAGATGAAGCTCGAGCGCGGCGAGTACGCGAGATCGAGGAAGCGCACCCGCTCGAGGATCTCGCGGCTCGAGAGATTGCCCCGCGTCCAGAGCAGGTCGGCATTGCCGAGTCCGGTGCGGTGCGTCAGCAGGTCGCGCAGGGTGATGGCCTCGGTGACCCAGGGCTGCGAGAGCCGGAACCAGGGCAGGTGCTTCGTCACCGGATCGTCCCAGCTGAGCTTGCCCTCGTCCACCAGCATCGCCACGGCGAGCGCGGTGACCGCTTTGGTCGTGGACATCATTCCGAAGCGGGTACGCGTATCTACGCGGTCCGCGGCGTCCACGGACCGCACGCCGTACCCCTTCACGAACACCACGGAATCGTTGCGTACGACGGCGATGGCGAGGCCGGGAATGCGCCACTCGCGCATCCCGCGGCCGACAAACGCGTCGAGTTCGGAGAGGCGATCCTGCGCGGCGAGCGCGGGCGCGAGGACGACGAGCAGCAGCAGCACGAGAGGTCGCATCGCGTGAAGTTACGGCTAGATTCCCCTCTATGGCCACCGTCACCGCCCCTCACGTCGTCCGTGCGCCGCGCGGCCGCGGACTCTCCTGCAAGGGATGGCAGCAGGAAGCCGCCCTGCGGATGCTGATGAACAACCTCGATCCCGACGTCGCCGAACGGCCCGAGGATCTGGTGGTGTACGGCGGGACGGGAAAGGCGGCGCGCAATTGGGAGGCGTTCGAAGCCATCGTGCGCGCGCTCCGCGCGCTGGAGGACGACGAGACCCTCATCGTGCAGAGCGGGAAGCCCGTCGCCGTGTTTCGCACGCATCGCCACGCGCCGCGCGTGCTGATCGCAAACAGCAACCTCGTCGGGCGCTTCGCGACCTGGGATCACTTCCGGGACCTCGAGCGACAGGGCCTGATGATGTACGGCCAGATGACGGCCGGCTCGTGGATCTACATCGGATCGCAGGGCATCGTGCAGGGCACGTACGAGACCTTCGGTGCCGTCGCCCGAAAGCATTTCGGCGGCACGCTCGCCGGTCGCTTCGTGCTCACCGCCGGACTCGGTGGGATGGGCGGCGCGCAACCGCTGGCCGCGACGATGAACGAGGCCGCGATCCTTGGCGTGGAGGTGGATCCGAC